>NZ_AJQF01000151.1:0-44539 GCF_000261705.1 Bradyrhizobium genomosp. III
TTGCGTCGTGAACAACACCGTCGCGATCGCGACGGAAAGGGTCACCGCCGATACGGTCGCCACGGTCGACAGCACCCCCATTCGCCGCAGCGCGATGGCGAACACGATGATGATGGGGGTCGCGGTTATCAGCCCGATTTGTGCATCGCTCATTGCATCGCTCATTGCATCGCTCGCCATTTTGCGGAACCGCCGGATGCATCCACCCTATGACGGTGAGGCGGGCGGGACGTTGCGATAGCGCAAACCCGCCTCTGGCCAGTTGCACTATTTGTCCGGCGACAAAGTTGGAATCGCGCCGGTGGGATATCTGTTCGGCGTCTTGATGCGGAAGTCAGATGTCGGCAACGGATTGCGAACAACAAGGAACCGGCTGGGGAATCCTGGAAGATCTTCCCGGTGATCCCATGATCTGGGTGCTGATCTTCAGCGAGCTCGCCGCCTTCGGCCTGTTCCTTGGCGCTTTCGTCATCGCGCGCGCGCTTCACCCGGCGGTCTTCGCGGCCGGTCAGGCCAGTCTCGATGCGCAGCTGGCCGGAATCAACACCATCGTGCTCGTGACCAGCGGCTGGGCTGCCGCGCGCGGGGCGGCTGCTGCACGGGCGGGCGAAAGCCGGCGTGCGCGCGGCTGGCTGTTCGGCGCCATGGCGCTTGGCGTCGTCTTCATCGCGGTCAAGCTGTTCGAATATGCCGGCGAGATCGCGTTAGGAAACGGCTTGGAGACCAGCCCGTTCTTCACGCTGTACTTCCTCCTCACCGGCTTCCATCTCCTGCATGTCGGCCTCGGCATCGTGATTCTGGCCGTAGTGTCCCGGGGTGCCCGAGCGGCGGGCGTCGAGACCGGAACGGCTTTCTGGCACATGGTCGACCTGCTCTGGATCGTCATGTTTCCCATCATCTATCTGGTGCACCCGTGATTCCGGATCGTCTCGACGTCACCTGGATCGTGTTGATCGGCCTTGCGCTCGCGACCATTCTGATCCCGCCGCTGGTGTCGCGCCCCTTGTTCGCCAATGCCCTGCTGCTGACGTTCGCCGCCCTCAAGGGCCGCCGTATCGTGCTCGATTTCCTCGATCTTCGCTCAGCGCCGGCGCTTTGGCGCGGCATCGTCAGCGCCTGGGTCTTCATCGTGGTGCTGTTTGCCTGGCTCGCATCGGCCGTCGTTGCCTTGATCTGACTGGCGCTTGCGCATCGTCGCGCTGCTTGCGCTTCGTCAAAGAGTGCCCCCTGGCAATCGGCAATAAATCGCAGGATCGCATCTTTCTCAGGAATCAAACGGAAAGGATTGGCAATGGCTGAACGCCTGACCAAGTCGGCCGCTCGAAATGTCTTCTACGGCGGTTCGGCCTTCTTCTTCGCCATTTTCATAGGGCTGACGGCGCACAGCCATTACTACATGGCCACGACCTCGACCGACGCGAAGACGCTGACGTCGTCGGTCGCCCGCGGCAAGCATGTGTGGGAGAAGAACTCCTGCATCAACTGCCACACGCTGCTGGGCGAGGGCGCCTATTTCGCCCCAGAGGTCGGCAACGTCTGGGATCGCTGGGGCGGCAACGAGGATCCGGCCGCCGCGCGCGAGACGCTGAAGGCCTGGATGCAATCGCAGCCCTCGGGCGCGGAGGGCCGGCGGCAGATGCCGCAGTTCAACCTGACCGACCAGGAACTCAACGATCTCGCTGACTTCCTGCAATGGACCAGCACGATCAAGCGTCAGAGCTGGCCGCCGAACAAGGCGGGCTGAGCACAGCTTTCCTCTTTCAAGATAGAGAGAACCCGAAATGAAGTACCAAACCCAGAAAGTCGCGATGCTGTATTTCTACGGCGCGCTGACCCTCTTCCTGGCCCAGGTCGTGTTCGGCCTGCTCGCCGGGACCATCTACGTCCTACCCAATACGCTGTCGACGCTGCTGCCGTTCAACATCGTCAGGATGATCCACACCAACGCGCTGATCGTGTGGTCGCTGATCGGCTTCATGGGCGCGACCTACTATCTGCTCCCGGAAGAGACCGAGAATGAGCTCTATAGCCCGCTGCTGGCAAAGATCCAGTTCTGGATGTTCTTCGGCGCAGCCGGCGTCGCCGTGGTCGGCTATCTCTTCCACTACCACGAGGGCCGTGAGTTCCTCGAACAGCCCTTCATCATCAAGGTCGGCATCGTCGTCGTCTGCCTGATGTTCCTGTTCAACGTCACGATGACGGCGCTGAAGGGCCGCAAGACCACGGTCACCAACATCCTGTTGTTCGGCTTGTGGGGCGTTGCGATCTTCTTCCTGTTCGCCTTCTACAACCCGGCGAACCTTGCCGTCGACAAGATGTACTGGTGGTACGTCGTCCATCTCTGGGTCGAGGGCGTCTGGGAGCTGATCATGGCCTCCGTGCTCGCCTATCTCATGATCAAGCTTAACGGCATCGATCGTGAGGTCGTCGAGAAGTGGCTCTACATCATCATCGGCCTTGCCCTGTTCTCCGGCATTCTCGGCACCGGCCATCACTTCTACTGGATCGGCGCGCCCGGTTACTGGCAGTGGATCGGCTCGCTGTTCTCCACGCTCGAAGTCGCGCCGTTCTTCACCATGGTGATCTTCACCGTGCAGATGACCTGGAAGGCCGGCCGCAAGCATCCGAACCGTGCTGCGCTGTTGTGGTCGGTCGGTTGCTCGGTGATGGCGTTCCTAGGGGCCGGCGTCTGGGGCTTCCTGCACACGCTGTCCTCGGTGAACTACTACACCCACGGCACCCAGGTCACCGCCGCGCACGGCCATCTCGCCTTCTTCGGCGCCTATGTGATGCTGAACCTGTCGGTGATGGCCTATGCGATCCCGCAGATCAAGGGACGCGCGCCCTATAACCAATGGCTCTCCATGACGAGCTTCTGGATCATGTGCACGGCCATGATGACCATGACCTTCGCGCTGACCTTCGCCGGCGTGGTCCAGGTCCATCTCCAGCGCGTGCTCGGCCAGGGCTACATGGACGTGCAGGACCAGCTCGCGATGTTCTACTGGGTCCGGCTCGGCTCCGGCGTGTTCGTCGCGATCTCCGCGCTGATGTTCGTGTGGGCCGTGCTGGTGCCGGGCCGCGAGAAGCAGGCGATCATTCCCGCCGTGCTGCAGCCGGCCGAGTAAACGAGAAAGGGCGGCCGTGGTTCGCCGCGGCCGCCTGCTTCCTGAAAAATCCGGAGAGACATCATGAAAGCTGCCCTTCACACGGTAACCTCGGCACCCGAGCTGCCGGCCTATGTTCCATCCGGAAACGAATGCGAGCTTTTCGAGCATGCCTGGCGGCGTCGTCTGCCGGTTCTGCTCAAGGGGCCGACCGGCTGCGGCAAGACCCGCTTCGTCGCGCATATGGCGGCGCGGCTGGGCCTGCCGCTTCACACGGTTGCCTGTCACGACGATCTCACCGCCGCCGATCTCACCGGCCGCTATTTGCTCAGGGGCGGGGACACCGTGTGGACCGATGGTCCGCTGACGCGCGCCGTGCGCGAGGGCGGCATCTGCTATCTCGACGAGGTCGTGGAAGCCCGCAAGGACGTCACAGTCGTGCTGCATCCCCTGACCGACGACCGCCGCATCCTGCCGCTGGAGCGGACCGGCGAGGAGCTGGTGGCGCCGAACAGCTTCATGCTCGTGGTCTCTTACAACCCCGGCTACCAGACGCTGCTGAAGGCGCTGAAGCCATCGACGCGGCAGCGCTTCATCGCCATCGAATTCGGCTTCCTGCCGCCCGAGCAGGAGATCGCCGTCGTGTCCGCCGAAAGCGGACTGTCGCCGGAGCGCGTGCGGCCGCTGGTGGGGCTGGCTGGCCGGTTGCGCGCGCTCAAGGGCCACGATCTGGAAGAGGGCGTCTCGACCCGGCTCGTGGTCTATTGCGCGACCCTGATTGCCGCGGGCACGCCGATTGCCGATGCCGTGCAGGCCGGCATGATCGAACCGCTGACCGACGATTCCGACGTGAAGGCTGCGCTGCTGGACGTCGCACGCGCCGTCATCGGGTGAGGCCGCGCCCATGCTCGACTTCCTCGAACTGGAGGAGACGGTCGGCCGCGCCTGGCACAGGATGGTCGGCGGCACCGCGAGCTATCCGGTTCACGATGATCACGTCGTTGCACTGACCGAGGTGAGAGGCCGGCTCGCGGTGATGTTCCGCGCGCTCGGCGGCGAGACCGGGGTTCAGATCGCAAGCGCGGGCGCGCGAAAATCGGGGCACCGTCTCGGCTGGCGACAGCGCATCGGCCTCGGTGACGAGCGCCTTGAGCAGCCGGGTCGCGATGCCGCGACCATCTTCCTGCCCGATCGAATCTCGATCTTTCCCGACCGCGCGTTGAACGCGGCGCTCTATCGCTGGCTTGCGGCATGGTTCGCAGCCGCACCGATCGAGACGATCACGGAAGCAGATCCGTTGCGGCGGGATCTTCTGGTGTTGCGCCGGGCAAGTGAGACGGCGGTCTGGGTGCTCACGCAATTCCCCGGGCTTGTCGCCGATTACGCCCAGCTCGCCGCGGCAACCGCCGAGGCCAGGCCTCGTCGCCCCTTGCCACGCATCGAGCAGGAGGTCGAGCAGATCGTCTTGGCCTTGCTCGGCGCCGGAAAGGCCCCTGCGGGCAGACTGTGGCCGGCGATGATGGGGACGGGCCCGCTGCCGGACAAGGCGCCGCCGGGCTATCATTCGATCCTGCCGTGCCCGCTCTGGGGGGATTGCTGGACGCGCGAGCTCTCGCCCGCGCATGCGGGCGAGGACGAATGTGCGCCGGGCGCCGAGCCCGAGGCCCAGGACAATCGCAAGCGCTTTGCCGTCCGCGAGCGTGAGGATAATGCCAACCGCCGCGATCCTTTCGTGCTCAACCGCTTCGAGAAGATCCTCGCGATGGCCGAGATGGTCAATGTCGACCGTCCGGCCGACGACAGTGAGGACGAGGATGCGCAGAAGGCGGCCGACGATCTCGAGGAGATCACGCTCAGCCGCCGCACCGGCAAGCCGGCGAGCCGGTTCAAGTTCGACCTCGACCTGCCGCCGGAAGCCCTCGATGCATCGCGGCTGAACGCGGGCCTCACCTATCCCGAATGGGATTACCGCAGCGGCTCCTATCTGCCCGATCATTGCCGCGTGCTGGCCGGTGCGGCCTCCGAGCACGGTGAGAGCTGGACGCCTGACGACGCCATGCGCCGGCACATCCGCCAGGTGCGCCGCCGCTTCGAGGTGTTGCGGCCGCGCCATGAATTGATGCGCGCTCAGGCCGACGGACACGACCTCGATCTCGACGCGCTGGTACGTGCGCGGTGCGACCTCCGCGCCGGCAGCGGCGGCAGCGGTCTTGATCGCATCCACGTCGCGATGCGCCCGCAAGGGCACGATCTCGCGGTCACGCTGCTCGTCGACGTCTCGCTGTCCACGGATGCCTGGGTCGACGGCTATCGCGTGCTCGACGTCGAGAAGGAGGCGCTGCTGGCGCTCGCCCACGGGATTTCGGCCTGCGGCGATCACCACAGCATCCTCACCTTCACCTCGCGCCGGCGGTCCTGGGTGCGGCTCGAGACGGTCAAGGCCTTCGGCGAGCCGATGAGCGGGACGGTCGAGCGCCGCATCGGCGCGCTGAAGCCCGGCTATTACACGCGGATCGGCGCGGCGGTGCGCCACGCCGCGGCCGAGCTCGCCCGCCAGCCGCAGCGCAAGAAGCTGCTGCTCGTCCTCACCGATGGCAAGCCGAACGATGTCGACCATTACGAGGGCCGCTTCGCGCTCGAAGACACCCGCAAGTCGGTGCAGGAGGCGCGCCGGCTCGGCATCGCCGCCTTCGGCGTCACGGTGGACGCAACCGCGCAATCCTATTTCCCGACCCTGTTCGGCCGTGGCGGCTATGCCATCGTCGGGAACATCAAGCGGCTGCCCGCGGCGCTGCCGGCAATCTACCGGCAGGTCGCGCACTAATCCGGTCGCGCACTCATCCGGCGCGCCCCCGCGGCGCCCGGTCCCTCGGTGAACTATTGCTCATAGCGTGAGTATATGATCGTATGGCCGGATGGACCGCGGCCAGCCAAGACCCGATCTGATCATCTTCGATTGCGACGGCGTGCTCGTCGACAGCGAGCTGTTGAGCTGCCGATGCCTGTCCGAGGTGCTGGCCGAGTTCGGCATCGCGCTCAGCCAGGAGCAGGCGCTCGAGCTCTTTCTCGGGCGCAGCACCAAGGCGATCGAGCAGCATTATCGCGATCTCGGGCAGATCGTGCCCGACGGCTTTCTGCCGCGCCTGAAGTCGCAAGTGCTGTCGACGTTCGCAGCTTCGCTTGAGCCGATTCCCGGCATTGCCGGCGTGACGTCCGACCTGTCCGTGCCGTTTTGCGTGGCCTCGTCCAGCGACCTCGACCGTGTCGCGCTCTCCCTCGACGTCACAGGCCTGCGGGCGCATTTCGGCGAGCGGCTCTACACCGCGCAGATGGTCCGGCATGGCAAGCCGGCGCCCGACCTCTTTCTCCTCGCGGCAGAAAAGATGAGAGTGCAACCTGCGCGCACGCTGGTGATCGAGGACAGCCTCAGCGGCGTCAAGGCCGGCAAGGCGGCCGGCATGACCGTCTGGGGATTTGTCGGCGGCAGCCATTACCGCGGACGCGACGGGCGGGCTATATTGTCCGAGGCGGGGGCCGATCGGGTCTTCGCGCGCATGAGCGATTTCTGGGAGGCGTGAGGCCCGCATGGCCGCCGAGAACGACAAGTCGCGACTCGACGATGCCGCGCGCGCCGGCTGGCTGTATTTCATCGCCGGTCACACCCAGGACGAGATCGCAAAGATGCTCCAGGTCTCGCGCGCCTCGGCGCAGCGGCTGGTCTCGTTGTGCCTTGCCGAGCGTCTCATCACCTTCCGGCTCGAACACCCCATCGCCGCCTGCATGGAGCTTGCGGCGCGCCTGAAGGAGCGTTTCGACCTTGCTCATTGCGAGGTGGTGCCCGCTGATCCCGCGGCGCCGCAGGCCACCGCAGGCATCGCCGAACGCTGCGCCAATCTGCTCGATGCGACGCTGCGTTCGGAGACGCCGGTGATCGTCGCGCTCGGCACCGGCCGGGCGGTGCGCGCTGCGGTCGAGCGCGTCACCCCGATCGACCGGCCCAATCATCAGATCGTCTCGCTGGTCGGCACCATCTCCGCGGACGGTTCGGCGAGCTTTTACGACACCGTCGGCCGACTCGCCGACCGCACGGGCGCACGGCACTATCCAATGCCGCTGCCGTTCCTGATGTCGTCCGAGGACGAGCGCAACAAGATGGTCCGCATCGAGCCGATCGCCAAGGTGAAGGCGGTCGCGGCCAAGGCGGACTTGCGCCTCGTCGGCATCGGCCAGATGGACCAGAAGGCGCAGGTGCATGTCGACGGTTTCGTCACTCGCGACGAATTGTTCGAGATGATGCGGCTGGGTGCCATCGGCGAGATCACCGGCTGGGCCTATGATTCCAAGGGCCGCCTGCTCAAGGCCGGCACCAACAAGCGCCTCACCAGCATCCCGCCGGAAGTGCCGGCGAAGACCACGACCATCGCCGCCGCGGTCGGTGCTGCCAAGGTGCCGGCGATCGCGGCGGCGCTGAACGGCGGGCTGATCAACGGGCTGATTACCGACGAGACGACGGCAAGGGCGATTTTGGAGCGGTAGGCGGGCTTCGCACGGCAAAGGGACACGGCTCCCGCTCTCGCAAACGGGAGAGGTGAAGCAAGCCGCGGCGCTCGATCCGAACAACTACCGTCGCTTCTGCACCGCACGACCTCCCACCCCTCCCGCACCGCAGCACTCATAAGTTGCGCAAACGGCTTCGCGCCTGCTTGACAATCCTCCTCCCTTGCGTTGAACATACGCTCAACGCGTGGGCATATGCTCAAAACGCGAGTTTGAGGAGGTCACCGTGAAACATGTCTTGGGCGCCGTCTGCGGCGCGTCTGTTCTGTTGTTGGCCGTCCCCGCGATGGCCGAAACGACCCTGACGATCGCCACCGTCAACAATGGCGACATGATCCGCATGCAGGGGCTGACGGCCGAGTTCACCAAGAAGTACCCGGATATCGCCGTGAAGTGGGTGACGTTGGAGGAGAACGTGCTGCGTCAGCGCGTCACCACGGACATCGCCACCAAGGGCGGTCAGTTCGACGTGCTCACCATCGGCACCTATGAGGTGCCGATCTGGGCCAAGAAGGGCTGGCTGGTGCCGCTCGCCAATCTCGGCGCCGACTACGACGTCGCCGACCTCTTGCCCAGGATCAAGGACGCGGTCACCGCCGACGGCAAGCTCTATGCAGCGCCGTTCTACGGCGAGAGCTCGATGGTGATGTATCGCACCGATCTGTTCGACAAGGCCGGCCTGAAGATGCCGGAGAAGCCGACCTGGGATTTCGTAGTCGATGCCGCCAAGAAGCTCACCGACAAGAGCGCCGGCACCTATGGCATTTGCCTGCGCGGCAAGGCCGGCTGGGGCGAGAACATGGCGTTCCTCTCCGCGATGGCCAATTCCTACGGTGCGCGCTGGTTCGATGAGAAATGGGAGCCGCAGTTCAACACGCCGGAATGGAAGACGACGCTCACGACCTACGTCAATCTGATGAAGGAAGCCGGCCCTCCCGGCGCAAGCTCCAACGGCTTCAACGAGAATCTGGCGCTGTTCAACGCCGGCAAATGCGCGATGTGGATCGACGCCACGGTGGCGGCGTCCTTCGTCACCAATCCGAAGGATTCCAAGGTCGCCGACAAGGTCGGCTTTGCGCTCGCGCCCAACACCGGGCTCGGCAAGAACGCCAACTGGCTGTGGGCCTGGAATCTCGCGATCCCCGCCGGATCCAAGAAGATGGAAGCCGCCGAGAAGTTCATCGCCTGGGCGACGAGCAAGGACGACACCAAGCTCGTGGCATCGAAGGAGGGCTGGGCCAACGTGCCGCCGGGCACGCGGACCTCGCTTTACAAGAACGATGAATATCTGAAGGTCGCCCCGTTCGCCAAGCTGACGCTGGCCTCGATCGACGCGGCCGATCCGAACAAGCCGACGGTGAAGCCGGTGCCTTATGTCGGCGTGCAATACGCTGCGATCCCCGAATTCCAGGGCATCGGCACCCAGGTCGGCCAGCAATTCTCCGCCGCGCTTGCGGGCTCGATGACGGTCGATGCCGCGCTGACCGCCGCGCAGTCCGCGACCGAGCGCGAGATGAAGCGCGCCGGCTACATCAAGTGAACCCGAGCTCTTCCTCCTGAGCTCAGACTTGCGGCCATCCAGCGTCATGGATGGCCGCCTTCTTCCCGCCAGTGGAGAAGCGTTGATGGCAACCCGGCAGACGCAGACTCTTGCGCGCTCGCTCCTGACGCCGGCCGTCGGGCTGCTGTTCATCTGGATGATCGTCCCGCTGGCGCTGACGATCTATTTCTCGACGCTGCATTACAGCCTGCTCGATCCCGGCTCGGAATCATTCGTCGGGCTGGAGAACTTCCGCTACTTCCTCACCGATCCCGCCTTCCTGGCCTCGCTCCAGAACACGCTGGTGCTGGTCGGCTCCGTGCTCGCGCTGACGATCCTGCTCGGCATTCCCCTGGCGCTTTTGATGGACCAACCGGTCATCGGCCGCAATTTCGTGCGGCTGATGGTGATCGCGCCGTTCTTCGTGATGCCGACGGTGAGCGCGCTGGTCTGGAAGAATTTGTTGATGCACCCGGTGTCCGGCCTGTTCGCCTGGCTCGCCTCGCTGTTCCATCTGACGCCGATCGACTGGTTCAACGATTTGCCGCTGTTTGCCGTCATCCTGATCGTGACGTGGCAGTGGCTGCCCTTCGCGACGCTGATCCTGCTCACCGCGCTGCAGTCGCTCGACGAGGAGCAGAAGGAGGCCGCCGAGATGGACGGCGCCAGCGCCGTCTCGACCTTCATCTACATCACGCTGCCGCACTTGGCGCGGCCCATCACCGTGGTGATCCTGATCGAGACGATCTTCCTGCTCACGGTCTTTGCGGAAATTTATGTCACCACGGGCGGTGGCCCGGGACTGTCAACCACCAACATCGCTTTCCTGATCTATTCGCAGGCGCTGATCCAGTTCGACGTCGGCAGCGCCTCCGCGGGCGGCCTCGTCGCGGTGGTGATCGCCAATGTCGTCGCCTTCTTCCTCGTCCGCATCGTCGGCCGCAATCTGGAGGCTTGAAGCATGGCACGGATGGCGACGACGCGGCGGGTGGTGGTCTCGACGGCGGTAGCCTGGCTGTTCGGCTTCCTGATCTTCTTCCCGATTCTCTGGATGGTGCTGGCGAGCTTCAAGACCGAGCTGGAGGCCTTCGCCATCCCGCCATCCTTTCTGTTCTTCCACTGGACTACCGAAAACTATGCGACCGTGCAGGAGCGCAGCGACTATTTCCACCACGCCATGAACTCGGTCATCATCGCAGGCGGCTCGACGCTGATTGCGCTTCTGATCGCGATCCCGGCGGCCTGGTCGATGGCGTTCTCGCCGACCAAGCGCACCAAGGACATCCTGCTCTGGATGCTCTCGACCAAGATGATGCCGCCGGTCGGCGTGCTGGTGCCGATCTACCTGATCTACAAGACCTTCGGCCTGCTCGATTCCCGCATCGGCCTCGTCTTCATCCTGTGTCTCGGAAACTTGCCGATCGTGATCTGGATGCTGTTCACCTATTTCAAGGAGATCCCGCGCGACATCCTTGAAGCCGCGCGCATGGACGGCGCCACCATCGGCCGCGAGCTCGTCTACGTGCTGACGCCGATGGCGATCCCGGGGCTGGCTTCCACCATGCTGCTCAATCTGATCCTCGCCTGGAACGAGGCGTTCTGGACGCTCAACCTGTCCACCTCGAACGCGGCGCCCCTCACCACGTTCATCGCCTCCTATTCGAGCCCGGAAGGGCTGTTCTGGGCAAAGCTGTCGGCGGCCTCGACGCTGGCGATCGCGCCCATTCTCGTCCTCGGTTGGTTCAGCCAGAAGCAGCTCGTGCGCGGGCTCACCTTCGGCGCGGTGAAGTAGAGGGGCTGCCGGATCATGGGTCAGATCACACTTCAGGACGTGCAGAAATCCTTCGGCCCCGTGCACATCATCAAGGGCGCCGATCTCGAGATTGCCGATGGCTCCTTCGTGGTGTTTGTCGGTCCGTCCGGCTGCGGCAAGACCACGCTCTTGCGGCTGATCGCCGGACTCGAAGACGTCTCTGGCGGCAAGATCCTGATCGACGGCAAGAACGTCGTCGATACGCCGCCCGCCAAGCGCGGGCTGTCGATGGTGTTCCAGTCCTACGCGCTGTATCCGCATATGAGCGTGCGCGGCAATATCGGTTTCGGCCTGAAGATGGCGGGCCTCGCCAAGGACGAGATCAACCGCAAGGTCGAGGCCGCCGCCGCAACGCTTAACCTCACGCCCTATCTCGATCGCAAGCCGCGCGAGCTCTCCGGCGGCCAGCGCCAGCGCGTCGCGATTGGCCGCGCCATCGTGCGCGAGCCCAAGGCGTTCCTGTTCGACGAGCCCCTGTCCAACCTCGATGCGGCGCTGCGCGTGCAGATGCGAATCGAGGTGACGCGGCTGCAGAAGCAGCTCGGCACCACCGCGATCTACGTCACCCACGACCAGGTCGAGGCCATGACGATGGCCGACAAGATCGTCGTGCTCAACGGCGGCAAGATCGAGCAATATGGCTCGCCCCTGGAGCTCTACGAGCGGCCGGCCAATCTCTTCGTCGCCGGCTTCATAGGTTCGCCCAAGATGAATTTCGTCACGGGCGAGCTCGCGTTGCAACGTGGTGCTGCCACCATCGGCGTCCGGCCGGAGCATCTCAAGATCGACCGCGATGGCACCGGAGGCTGGCAGGGGACCATCGCGGTGGCCGAACATCTTGGCAGCGACACTTTCCTCTATGTCGATGCCGGCCCGCTCGGGATGCTGACCGCACGCTATATCGGTGAATTGAGCCTGCATGCCGGCGACCATGTGTCGCTGGTGCCGGACCCCGCGCGCATTCATCGCTTCGACTCGAGCGGCAACGCGCTTCGGAACTGACAAGAAAACGGCAAGAAACGGAAAGATCACCATGTACCTGGAAAAATTCAAGCTGAACGGCAAGACCGCGTTCATCACCGGCGGCGGGCAGGGCATCGGCCTTGGTTGCGCGGAAGCGCTGGCCGAAGCCGGCGCCAGGGTCATCATCGGCGACCGCGACAGCAAGGTCGCCGACAGCGCCAAGGCCACCCTGAAGGCGAAGGGCTTTGACGTGGAGACCGCGATCATGGACGTGACCGACACCAAGCGCGTGGCGGAGGTCGCGAACGACCTCTTCGCCCGCCATGGCAAGGTCGACATCCTCGTCAACAATGCCGGCATCGCCCGCAGCGAAACCCCGGCGGAGACCGTGACCGACGAGCACTGGCTCAACGTCATCGACGTCAATCTCAACGGCACCTTCTGGTGCTGCCGCGAGTTCGGCAAGCACATGCTGAAGGCGAAAAGCGGCGCCATCGTCAATGTCGGCTCGATGTCCGGCTTCATCGTCAACAAGCCGCAGGAGCAGTGCTTCTACAATGCCTCCAAGGCGGGGGTGCATCATTTGACCAAATCGCTGGCCGCCGAATGGGGCGCGCGCGGCATCCGCGTCAATGCGGTGGCGCCGACCTATATCGAGACGCCGCTCAACGCTTTCGTGAAGAGTAACGCCAAAATGTACGACGCCTGGATCGGCGGAACCCCGATGGCGCGGATGGGGCAGGTCGAGGAGATCGCCTCGGTCGTGCTGTTCCTCTCGTCGGAGGCCGCGAGCCTGATGACCGGCAGCATCGTGCTGGTGGATGGCGGCTATACTTGCTGGTAGGCTCACCGTCAAAGCTGACGGAAAGCGACCGGGAGCGACAATGCCGCGAGCGTATATCGGCGTCGACGTGGGGACCACGAGCACGCGTGCCGGAGTGTTTGACGAGGCCGGCACGCTTTTGGCCACCGCCCGGCATCCGATCCGGATCTGGCACGAGGCCGGCGATATCGTCGAGCAATCGTCCCAGGACATCTGGGACGCCTGCGCGACATCGGTGCGGGCCGCGATGGCGGAAGCCGCCATCGCGCCCGACAGCGTCGGCGGCATCGGCTTTGACGCGACCTGTTCGCTGGTTGTCCTCGACAGGCAGGGCGAGCCGCTCACGGTCAGCGCATCCGGCGACAAGCAACGCAATGTCATCGTCTGGATGGATCATCGCGCCATCGCCGAGGCGCGGCTGATCAACGAGACCGAGGACGCCGTGCTGCGCTATGTCGGTGGCTCGATCTCGCCAGAGATGGAGATGCCGAAGCTGCTATGGCTGAAGCGGCATCTGCGCGCGAGCTTCGACGCCGCGGGCCACTTCTTCGATCTCGCGGATTATCTGACCTGGCGCGCGACCGGCTCGCTCCAGCGCTCGACCTGCACCGTCACCTGCAAATGGAACTATCTCGCCCATGATCGCGGCGGCAGGAGCGCGCAATTCTTCAAGCGCATCGGCCTGTCTGATTTCGTCAACGAGAAATACGCCCGCATCGGCACCGAGATCGTCGCCCCCGGCACGCGGCTCGGTGCGGGGCTCACCCGTATAGCTGCTGCCGAGCTCGGCCTGTCGCCGGGCATACCGGTCGGCGCTTCGCTGATCGATGCCCATGCCGGCGGCATTGGCGCGATCGGCGGCCGCGACGGATCGGGCGGGGCGAGCGATGTCAGTGACCGGCTTGCCTACATCATGGGAACGTCGGCCTGCATCATGGCGACGACGACGGAGCCGTGCTTCGTTCCCGGCGTGTGGGGGCCTTATTATTCCGGCATGGTTCCTGATTTCTGGCTCAACGAGGGCGGCCAGTCGGCCGCGGGGGCGGCGATCGACCATCTGCTCAAGTCGCATCCGGGCCACACCGAGGCGAGCGCGGCGGCGCGCAGCGAGGGCCTCGACCTCATCGACTTCCTCGAGCGCCGCATCATCGCGCGCGCAGGCAGCGCCAGCCGTGCCGCGCTGCTCGCCCGCGACATCCATGTTCTCCCCGAATTCATCGGCAACCGCTCGCCCTATGCCGACCCTGATACGCGCGCGGTGATCGCGGGCCTCGATCTCGACACCGACATCGCCGCGATGGAGCGGCTGTTCGTCGCCGGCCTGTGCGGGCTTGCTTATGGGCTCGCCGAGGTGATCGAGGCTTTTGCCGCGCATGGCGTTCGCTCCAGCATCATGATCATGGGGGGCGGTGCGAGCCGCAGCCCGCTGGTGCGGCAGATCATGGCGGATACGACAGGCCTCACCGTCGCGCTGCCTCAGACCAGGGAGCCGGTGCTGCTGGGGGCTGCGATGCTGGGGGCGGTGGCCGGCGGCGCCTATGCCTCGATCGGCGAGACCATGGCAAAGATGTCGGCGCTGGGACGGAAGAGCGAGCCGACCGCGCCCGACATGGCCGCGTTTCACACCCGCAAACGGGAGGTCTATAAGCTCCTGCGCGACGTCGATCGCGGCAGCCGCGCGGCGATGGCCGACATCGCGAGAGGTTGACGAACATGCTGATTGCCTGCGGTGACGCGCTGATCGATTTCGTGCCGACGCGAAATGCGCAAGGACGCGAGGCAGTGATGCCGGCCGTCGGCGGCTCCTGTCTCAACGTTGCCATCGGCATGGCCCGGCTGGGCGCACCCACCGGATTCGTCGGCGGCATCTCGACCGATATGTTCGGGCGGATGATCGCAGATCATGCGGCGGCCTCCAACGTCGACCTCAATCTCGCCACCCGCAGTGATCACCAGACCACGCTGGCTTTCGTCCGCATCGTCGCGGGCGAGACGCACTACGCCTTTTACGACGCGGGAACCGCGACGCGGAACTGGACCTACCAGCGCGGGACGATTCCGTTCGCGAATGTGGAAGCCGTTCATGTCGGCTCGACCACGCTCGTCAACGACCAGGGCGCGGCGGAGACGACAGCCCTGATCGCGGACGCGCGGGCGTCATCGACGGTCTCCTTCGATCCGAATTGCCGGCCCAATCTGGTCAAGGACAAGCCGGCTTACATGGCGCGCATGGCCGAGTTCGCTGGCCACGCCGATCTCATCAAGATGTCCGACGTCGACTTCGCCTATCTCTTCGGCGACGAGCCTTACGAGCAGCGGGCGAATGCGCTGCTCGGGCAGGGCACGAGCCTCGTCGTCATCACCCGCGGCAACAACGGCGCGATCGCGTGGCACGCGGGGGCAGGGCAGATCGAGGTCGCCGCGCCCAAGGTCGAGGTCGCCGACACGATCGGCGCGGGCGACAGTTTTCAGGCGGCGCTGCTCTTTGCCCTGCACAAGCAGAAGCGCATTGCCCGGAAAGCACTGAAGGACATCAATGTCGACGAGCTCCGCCGGGCGCTGTCCTTTGCCGCCAATTGCGCCGGCCTGACCTGCACCCGCCCGGGCGCCGATCCGCCCTGGAGCCGTGAGATCAACTGGAGCTGGTAGCGCCGCCTCACATCCGCGCAACGGCCTTCTCGGCGCATTTTATGAACCTGGAGATCAGCGGGCTCTGGGAATCCCTCCGCCAGCACACCGCGATGTCGATGGAATCGGCCGCATCGCGCAGCGGCCTGAACACGATGCCGCGTGGCGCGCCGAGCTGGGCGCAGGCCGGCACGATCGCAAGACCTTCGCCGGCGAGCACCAGGCTCATCGCCGAATGCACGGTCTCCACCCGGCTCGCGATCGGCATCACGATCTGATGTCGTCGTAGCAGGGCTGCGACCGCGGAGGAGGCGGGATCTTGCTCCGGAGGCGGCAACGCGATCAGCGGACGGCCCTGCAACCGCGCCATCGGCACGGCGCCGAGACGTGCGAGCGGCGAGCGGATCGGCACTGCCAGCATAAATGGCTGCGCACCGATCCGAGCCACCTGGATCTCAGGATGGTTGATGGCCGGCATGCACAGCGCAACCGTGACGCTGCGGTCGAGCAGTCTGGCCTCGCGCGTCGATGCACTGAGCTCGGCAAAGTCGAGATCGACGCCCGGAACCGAGCGGCGCAGCTCAGGGATGAGCCGCGGCAGCATCGCATTCGCCAGGACGAACATGTAGCCGACCGAGAGCCGCCCGCGCTTGCCGGCGGCGACCGCGCGCGCGGCTTCGGCGCCGTCGACGGCCAGCGCCAGAGCTTCGCTCGCACGCGCCAGCAGCGCCTGGCCGGCCTCGGTCAGGTCCATGCCGCGGGTGCCGCGGCGGAACAGCGGCGCGCCGATCTCGGCCTCGAGCTTGCGGATCTGGACGGACAGCGGAGGCTGAGCCATCCGTAGCCGCTCGGCGGCCTTGCCGACGCTGCGTGTCTCGGCGACGGCGACGAAATAGCGGAGGCGGCGAAGATCCATTGGCATACCGAAAACGTATGGGTTGGCGACCAAAATCGTATTGGACGGCGAGTTAACAAAACTGTCATTCTCGCTGTCAATGCTTTGGGCCAACGACGGCCCGCCTCGGAGCGTGATGTGACGATGAACGGCGATCCCTGTCTGCTGTCCGCAACCGAACTGCGCGGCCTCATCGCCGAAAAGCGGATTTCCCCCGTCGAGATCGTCAGTGCCGTGCTCGCGCGCGCCGAGGCGCTCCAGCCCGAGCTGAACTGTTTCATCACGCTGTGTAGCGACGAGGCGATGGCGCAGGCACGCGTCGCCGAGCGCAAAATAATGGCCGGCGAGCCGCTCGGACTGCTCCACGGCATCCCCGTCACCGTCAAGGACATCGTCAACACCAAGGGCGTCAAGACCACCTTTGGCGCCGTTCCCTACAAGGACAATGTGCCGACCGAGGATGCCGTCGCGGTGGCGCGGCTGCGCAGCGAAGGCGCGATTCTGATCGGCAAGACCACGACGCCGGAATTCGGCAGCAAGTGCCTGACGGATTCGCCTTTGTTCGGTCGCACCCACAATGCCTGGGACGCGTGCCGTTCCTCCGGCGGCTCCAGCGGCGGCGCGGCGGTGGCGGTGGCCAGCGGCATCGCGCCGCTCGCGATCGCGACCGACGGCGGCGGCTCGACGCGAATTCCCGCCGCCTGCAATGGCGTGGTCGGCTTGAAGCAGAGCAACGGTGTGATCCCGCACAGCCAGGCGCTGGATGTGTTCGGCAACCAGACCTATGTCACGCCGACCACGCGGACCGTCGCCGACACCGCGTTGATGATGCAGGCGATGGCAGGCGACGATGCCTGCGACCCCTGGTCGATCGGCGTTCCCGTGCCCGATTTCATCGGCACGGCCGCCCCGCGCGGCGATTTGCGCGGGCAGCGGATCCTGTACTGCCTGACGCCGCCGGGCCGTCCGGTGTCCGCCGAGGTCGCAGCCAGCTTCAAGGCGAGCCTCGACCGGCTGGGGGGGGGGGGCGCCGAGCTCGAGGAATTTTCCGGCGACGGTTTCGACATCGAGCCGATCTGGCGCGCCATCAACCACACGGTCTGGCGCACGCGCTTTGCAAAACTCGCAGCCGAGCACAAGGACGAGCTGAGCGAGGCCTTCCTCAAGCAGCTCGCGCTTGCGACCGAAGTCAGCGGCGTCGACTATCAGGAGGCGATGTTCGCGCGCACCGCGCTGTTTCGGCGCGTGCAATCGCTGCTTGCGCGCGGACACTTCCTGGCGATGCCGACGCTCACGCGCACCGCGCTGCCGATCAAGCAGGATCTGTTCGGCACCATCGAAATCGACGGAGCGCATTTCGACAGCGTCCGGCCGCATTGGTTCCCCTGGACCATGCCGTTCAACATGACCGGCCATCCCGCCGTCAGCCTGCCCTCTGGCTTCGGCCGCGACGGCCTGCCGATCGGGCTTCAGCTCGTCGGCCGCTTCCGTGCCGATGCGGAATTGCTGCGTGTCAGCGCACTGTTCGAAGCCTCGCACGACCTCCTGTCCCGCTGGCCGGCTTGAGGAGAGGGGCATGCAGCAAAGGGCTCGGGTGCAAAGGACTTGTGTGCAAAAGGCTTGCCTCAGCCGCCCGGACATGTTGATCGTGCCGCAGCTGAGCCCTGAAGCCGAGCGCGCATGAGCGTATTTGTCCTCCGACGTCTGTTGACCTTGCTGGCGACGCTGGTCGGCGCATCCCTGATCATTTTCCTGGTGCTCGATGCGCTCCCCGGCAATGCCGCGCAGATGCTGATGGGCGCCGATGCCTCGCCAGACGCAGTGCGTGCGCTCACCGTCAAGCTCGGGCTCGACCAGCCGCTGGCGGTTCGCTATCTGCAGTGGATCAAGGGCCTCCTCGTCGGCGATCTCGGCAACTCCTATGTCTACGGCACGTCGGTCGCCAGCCTGATCGCGGAGCGGCTGGTGCTGACCGTTCCGCTCGCGATCATGGCGATGACGATCACGGTGACGCTGGCGCTCTCGGCCGGCATCTACACTGCCGCCAACCACAACAAGCTTGGCGACGTCGGCGTGATGTCGCTGACGCAGGTCGGCATCGCGTTGCCGAATTTCTGGTTCGCGATCCTGCTGGTTCTCCTGTTCTCGGTACGGCTGCAATGGCTCTCGGCGGGGGGATTCTCCGGCTGGGAGGAAGGCATCTGGCTCGGCGTCAAGTCGCTGCTGCTGCCGGCGATCTCGCTCGCGGTGGTGCAGGCCGCGATCCTCGCGCGTGTCACGCGCTCGGCCGTCCTCGAAGTGCTGCGCGAGGACTTCGTCCGCACCGCCCGCGCGAAGGGGCTCGGCAAGCGCGAGGTGCTTTGGAGCCACGTGCTGCGCAATGCGATGATCCCCGTCATGACGGTCATGGGGTTGCAATTCGCCAATCTGCTCGCCGGCACTATCGTGATCGAGAACGTGTTCTATCTGCCGGGCCTCGGCCGGCTGATCTTCCAGTCGATCGCCAACCGCGACCTGATCGTGGTGCGCAATTGCGTGATGCTGCTGGCGACCATGGTCGTCATCGTCAATTTCGTGGTCGACGTGCTCTATGCCTTCATCGATCCCCGCATCAAGGTCCACGACCTGTGAGCACCCCCCTGACCACTCCGATTGACGCGCCGGTCGCAACACGCCGCCTGCCGGCCAGGACCTTCTGGGGCCGCGCGCTGCGCCATCGCAGTTTCGTGCTCGGTAGTTCGCTGAGCCTGCTGGTGCTTGCCTCGGCGCTGCTCTCGCTGGTGTGGACGCCGTGGTCGCCCTACGAGATCGACATCGCCTCGAAGCTGCGGCCGCCCTCGGCGGCGCACTGGCTCGGCACCGATTCCTTCGGCCGCGACATCGTCTCGCTGCTGCTCGCCGGCGCCCGCTCCACCATCATGGTCGGCGTCATCGCCGTCAGCATCGGTCTCAGTTTCGGCGTCACGCTGGGCCTGATCGCCTCGGCCCGGCGCGGCTGGACCGAAGAGATCATCATGCGCTTCTCCGACTTCACCTTCGCCTTTCCGGCCGTGCTCTCCGCGATCATGCTCGCCGCGGTGGTGGGGCCGGGGATGGTCACCTCGATCGTCGCGATCGGCATTTTCCAGATCCCGACGCTGACCCGGCTGACGCGCGGCTCCGCCAACGCGATCTGGGCGCGCGAATTTGTGCTGGCCGCGCGCGCGGCAGGCAAGGGCGCCTTCCGTATCACCATCGAGCACGTGCTGCCGAATATTCTGTCGATCCTGATCGTGCAGGTCACCATCCAGTTCGCGCTCGCGATCCTCGCCGAAGCCGCTTTGTCCTATCTCGGCCTCGGCACGCAGCCGCCGCAGCCGTCCTGGGGACGGATGCTGAACGATGCGCAGACGCTGCTGTTCCAGTCGCCGATGCTCGCGGTCTATCCGGGCGCTGCGATCGCGATCGCGGTGCTCGGCCTCAATCTTCTCGGTGACGGATTGCGCGACCTGCTCGATCCCAGACTGGCACGGGAGCGATGACGATGGGCGAGCAACGCGTCATGCCGCTGATCGAGGTTGAAAATCTTGGCGTCCGCCTCAATACCAGCCGCGGGCCGGCGCAGGCCGTGCGCGGCGTCAGCTTTGCCCTGAAGCGCGGCGAGACACTGGGGCTGGTCGGCGAGTCCGGCTGCGGCAAATCGGTCACGGCGATGTCCCTGATGGGGCTGCTGCCCGATAGCGCCGTGGTCTCGGGCAGCATCAAGCTCGACGGCAACGAGCTCGCGCGATTGCCGGATGCGGATTATTGCCGTCTGCGCGGCAACCGCATCAGTATGATCTTCCAGGAGCCGATGACTGCGCTCAATCCGATGCACACGATCGGGCATCAGGTCGCCGAGCCGCTGCGACGTCACAAGAAGCACTCGGCGGCGCAGGCGCGCAAGGAGGCGATCGCCTTGCTCGACCGCGTCGGGCTGCCCGATCCCGCGCGGCGCGTCGATGCCTATCCGCATCAGTTTTCTGGCGGCCAGCGCCAACGCATCACCATCGCCATGGCGCTCGCCTGCGAGCCGGATCTGTTGATCGCGGACGAGCCGACCACTGCGCTCGACGTCACCATCCAGGGCCAGATCCTCGACCTCATCGCCGATCTCGTCGAGGAGCGCGGCATGTCGATGATCCTGATCTCGCACGATCTCGGCGTCATCGCCGAGAACGTGCAGCGCATGATGGTGATGTATGGCGGCACCGTCGTCGAGAGCGGGCCGACCGACGAGGTGTTTCGCCGGATGGGGCATCCCTATACGCAGGGCCTGTTTCGCGCCCGGCCGAAGCTCGGCGCGCGCAAGGGGACGCGGCTGAAGACGATATCGGGCACCGTGCCGGAGCTCGCAGATCTGGCGGCGGGGTGCACGTTCTCCGACCGATGTCCGTTCGTGATCGATCAATGCCGCGCCGCGCTTCCGCGGATGGTCGACGTCGGACCCGGGCACTTCGTGCGTTGCATCAGGACGGATGTCTCAATGGCTGAGAACGTTGGAGCGGTGACCGCATGACCGCTGCGCCTCTTCTCGACGTGAAGGATCTCGAACAGCGCTACGCCCTGCCGCGGGAAAGCCTGTTCCGTCCGCCGGGGCAGGTGCGCGCGCTCAATGGCGTGAGCGTGCAGGTCGCCGCCGGCAAGAGCATCGGCGTCGTCGGCGAGTCGGGCTCGGGCAAGTCGACCTTCGCGCGGCTGGTGATGGCGCTGGAGCGGCCGACGTCGGGCCAGGTCGCGCTGCTCGGCCGTGATCTCAATCGCATCTCGGCCGACGAACTGCGTCGCGCCCGGCGCGATTTCCAGATGGTGTTCCAGGACCCCTATGGATCGCTCGATCCGCGCCAGACCGTCGCCCGCATCGTCGCCGAGCCGCTCACCGTGCTGGAAGACGCCGACCGCACCACCTTTCGCGCGCGCGTCGCCGCAGTGCTGCGCCAGGTCGGCTTGCGCGATGCCGACATGGAGAAATATCCGCACGAGTTCTCCGGCGGCCAGCGGCAGCGCATCGCCATTGCACGTGCGCTGATCACCCAGCCGAAGCTCATCGTCGCCGACGAGCCGGTCTCCGCGCTCGACGTCTCCGTGCAGGCGCAGGTGCTGAACCTGATGCAGGATCTGCAGGAGCAGTTTGGCCTGAGCTACATCCTGATCAGCCATGACCTCGCCGTCGTCGACTATCTTTGCGACGAGGTCGCGGTGATGTATCTCGGCCGCATCGTCGAGCAGGGCCGGCCCGAAGACCTGTTCGAGCATTGCGCCCATCCCTATACGCGGGCGCTGCTGGAGGCGGTGCCGCGGGCGCGCGCCGGCGGCGGCCGGCGGCGGCGCGGTGGCCAGGCGATCGCCTCGCAATCGGCGGCCGCGACCGGATGCCCCTATGTCGCGCGCTGTCCGCTCGCCGACCAGCATTGCCGCGAGGCCATGCCTGAGTTACGCAAGGTGGGCGAGGGGCACCTTGCCGCCTGCCACAAGGCCGAGGCTGTGATGGCGTTGCCGCAGGCGGCCATGGAAGGTTAGTGTCCGGAGCAGGATTGGCGTAGGCTTAGAACAGAACTGGCCGGGGAGTTACGCATGTTCAGGAAATTGTCGATCGTTGCATTTGCCGCCGCGTTGGTCGCAACGCCTTTGCCGGTGCTTGCGCAGAGCAAGAAGGACAGCGTCGTCATGGCGATGGCGCTGGAGCCGCCGGGGCTCGATCCGACCAATGCGGCCGCTGCCGCGATCGCAGAGGTCACGCTCTACAACATCTACGAGACCCTGACCAAGATCAACGAGGACGGCTCCGTTTCGCCCTTGCTGGCGGAGAGCTGGACCGCTTCGCCTGATCTGAAGACCTATACGTTCAAGCTGCGCAAGGGCGTCAAATTCCACAACGGCGAGGCGTTCGATTCCGCCGCGGTGAAGTTCTCGTTCGAGCGCAACGCCGCGCCGAACAGCACCAACAAGGACAAGAGCCTCTACCAGGCCTTCGAGAAGGTCGAGGCGCCCGATGCCGACACGGTCGTGATCACCTTGAAATACGGCGAGCCGAACCTGCCGTTCCTGCTGGGTCAGTCGGGCGGCTCGATTGTCGAGCCGAAGAGCGCTGCCACCAACGTCACGCAGCCGGTCGGCACCGGGCCCTATCAGCTCGGTGCCTGGGCCAAGGGCTCCTCAATCACCTTGACCAAATGGGCAGACTACCGCAACGCCGCCGCGGTCAAGCTCTCCAAGGTGACGATCCGCTTCGTCTCCGATCCGGCCGCGCAGACCGCGGCGCTGCTTTCGGGCGACGTCGATGCGTTCCCGCGCGTCTCGGCCCAGCGCACCATTGCCCAGTTCAAGGCCGATCCGCGCTTCACGGTATTGGTCGGCGGCTCCAGGGCCAAGACCATCGTCGCGATCAACCACCGCAAGAAGCCGCTGGACGACGTCCGCGTCCGCCGCGCCATCCTCGCCGCGATCGACCGCAAGGCCATGATCGACGGCGCCGTCGACGGTTTCGGCACGCCGATAGGCAGCTTCTATGTGCCGGGGGCGCTCGGCTATGTCGACACCACCGGCATCAATCCCTACGACCCCGAGAAGGCCAAGAAGCTGCTCACTGAAGCCGGCGTTACCACGCCGCTCGAATTGTCGCTCAAGCTGCCGCCGCCGTCCTATGCACGGCAGGGCGGCGAGATCGCCGCGGCCCAGCTCGCCAAGGTCGGCATCGTCGCCAAGATCGAGAACGTCGAATGGGCGCAATGGCTGTCGCAGGTGTTCGCCGGCAACGGTCCGCACAATTTCGATCTCACCATCATCAGCCATGTCGAGCCGTTCGATCTCGTCAAGATCACCGAGGCGGACTACTATCTCGGCTACAACAACGAGGCGTTCAACGCACTTTACAAACAGATCGTATCGACGCCGGACGAGGCCGCCCGCGCAAAACTGCTCGGCGACGCCCAGCGTATGCTCGCGACCGACGCCGTCTCCGCCTACCTGTACCAGCCGCAGCTCATCACCATCACCAACAAGAAGTTGAAGGGCGTCTGGAAGGACGTCCCGCAATACGAGAACGATTTCTCGACGTGGTCTTGGGAGTAGGAGCGCTCGATCGAGTCGAGCCTCTCGTTTCAATCTGGCCTCTCCCCATTGGGAGAGGCCAATCGTTTGGTACGTCCAAAACAAGAGCCCGAGAAACAACCCCATGCACAGCAGCCGGGGATTTCAATAGCTTGCGCGTTGCGAACTTCGTTGGTTGGCGCAATGCGCTGGACATTGACCCGTCGGGCAAACCACGATCTCGACAACGCCCTGTCGACGACGAGCCCGACCGACCACAACGGGTACGACGAGCGCTCCGCCTTCCTGATCACGGTGGACGGAGGCAAGTTCCGCCTGGTGCCGTAGCAGGCGGACATGCTCGCGTGCGCCAGCGCGCTTTTGCAGGTCATCAGAGTTTCACGGATGCGCAACCTGCGGCGAGGTTCCTCGCGGTGTCAGCGCGGTTCCATGCGCCCAATCAAACTCTCTCCCGAATTCCTGCAAATCTCTGCCATCTACCAAAGGTAGATTCGCTCCCGGTGAAGCGTGGTCAACAACGCGTCTTGCAAAAAGCAGCTCTGCAGGCGTCAGGCCCGTTTCCGACAATGAAATGGGAGTTACGCCATGCAGCATCTGCCGAACGACACCATCGACGTCCTGCTGGACCAGTTTGGTCAAATCGAAACCATCTACGGCGATCCGAACTTCCCGACCACCGCGGACGCCTGGGGCGGCAACGACACCGTGACGGCGACCATCAGCCAGCCCGAAGCAGACGTCACGATCTTTGGCGACGACAGCACGACGCTGCATGGCCAGTCCCACGGCGGCAACGACTCGCTCACGGTCAACTTCAACTACGGCTGGAACGAAGCCCTCGTGGCCGGCGATGCCCGGGCGATGACTGACGACGCCCGCGGCGGCAACGACACCATCAATGTCCTGGCCGACTCGATGTACACCAACGTGCATGCTTTCGGCGACGTCGCCGGCGACATGTCGGGCAATTCGCATGGCGGCAGTGACACCATCACGGGCGCGGTGGGCTGGCGAAGCTACGACCATGGATACGCCGGCGATGCCGGCGGTTCCATGAGCGGCACGGCGCAGGGCGGCAATGACACGCTCGACATCACTGTGAACACCATGCAGGGCTTTGCGACAGCGAGCGGCGATTCCATCGGCTCCATCGGCGGCGATGCGCATGGTGGCAACGACAACCTCACCTTCACCTTCGGCACCGACGTCGTCTGGACCGCCGGATTCGGCTACGGAGATTCGGCGACCTCGCTGACCGACAATGCCCAGGGGGGAGATGATATTCTCACAGTCGAGTTCGATGGCATCGACAGCCTCCATTATACGAACCCGGAGCTCTTCGGCGATGCGCGGACCATGTCCGGCAATGCCCATGGCGGTAACGATATTCTCACCGGCGGAGCAACCAACGATCACCTCTATGGTGATGCCGCGAACTATGCCCCCGCGACGCCGGGCTCGATCACCGGCGGCAGGGATATCCTCAACGGCGGCACCGGCGATGACCAGCTTTCGGGCGGAGGAAACAGCGACACCTTCGTCTTCAACGCCGGCTCCGGCAATGACCTGATCACTGATTTCGACCAGGGCAACAAGGCGGTCGGCAGCACCGTGACCGAACATGATTTGATCAATGTGCACGATTACGGGTTCGCGGATTGGGCGGCGCTGTCGAGCCTGATCAGCGACAATGCCGCCGGCGACGCCGTGATTCATCTGTCGGCGAGCGATACCATCACGCTCGACGGCGTGCAGGCGGCGAGCCTGCACCAGACCGACTTTCTCATCTGAGCGAGCTGCGCTGGGAGCAACGACCTCGCCCCGCCCACAGCGGGGCGAGACGCGGGTGGCACCGTTCCGCCCAGCAGCAGGACCACTTCCCGCTTGCGTTTCATACGGTCGGCCCCCATTTGGCATGAGGCAGCACTGTCCCATGCTGCGCCCGCAGACCGTCTCAACCGGGGCTCCTGGCAAGGCCATTCAGCTCATCGATCGCATCATCCGGCAAATCGAGTTCGGCCGCGGCGAGATTCTCGCGCAGATGCGCGACCGACGAAGTGCCGGGGATAAGGAGGATGTTAGGTGAGCGACGAAGGAGCCAAGCAAGCGCGACCTGCATGGGCGTTGCACCGAGGCGAGCAGCGACATCGGTTAGAGTGGACGATTGCAGGGGGGTGAACCCGCCGAGCGGAAAGAACGGCACATAGGCAGTGCCGTCCCGGGCAAGGTCGTCGATCAAGGCGTCGTCAGACCTGTGGGCCAGATTGTATTGATTTTGCACGCAGACGATCTTGCAAATCTTGCGTCCTTCCGCGACCTGCGTCGCGGTCACGTTGCTCAGCCCAATATGCCTTATCAGGCCCTGACGTTGGAGATCGGCCAAGACATTCAGTGGCGCTTCGATCGAGCCCTCGGCCGGGCCATGCCGGTCGATCATGACGCGAAAGTTGACGACATCGAGTGCGTCGACCCCGAGATTTTTCAGATTGTCGTGGACTGCCTGGGTGAGCTCTTCGCGCGAGAAGGCCGGATTCCATGAGGCGTCCGCGCCACGCAGAGCCCCGATTTTGGTGTCGATGACGAGATCCTTGGGGTAGGGGTGCAGCGCCTCACGGATCAACTGGTTTGTGACATGCGGGCCGTAGAAGTCGGCTGTGTCGATATGGTTCACGCCGGACGCGATGGCCGCTCGCAGCACAGCCAACGCGGCGGCGCGATCCCTGGGCGGACCGAACACGTGCGGGCCTGCAAGCTGCATGGCACCGTAGCCAAGCCGCTTCACGCGGCGGTCTCCGAGGTCAAAGCTGGCAGTTAGGTCGGTGTTGGGCATAGGTCATCTCCATAAGAACCAATGGCCGGTAGGTAGACGTTGCCCGCGCGCTCGATAACCGGGTACAATCCGAACGGGTTGTTCGGAGAAGCGAACAGTGAAAGTCGATCTGGGTGAACTGAACGCTTTTGTGACCGTCGCGCGGGCCGGAGGCTTTCGGGACGGAGCTCGGTCGAGCGGGGCGAGTGCGTCAGGACTCAGCGAAGCGGTAACCAGGCTGGAAGCGCAACTCGGCGTCAGATTGTTGAACCGGACGACGCGAACCGTGGCGCCCACTGAGGCAGGTCAACGTCTCCTCGAGCGGCTCGGGCCAGCATTCGCCGAGGTGGAAGCTGCCGTCGACGTCGTCAACAGCTCCCGCAACAGGCCAGCAGGTACCCTGCGTCTGAACGTACCGGTCAGTGCGGCACGCCTCGTGCTGCCCACCATCGCGCCGCCCTTTCTCGCCGCTTATCCTGACATCCGGCTGGAAGTGATTGCGGAGAATAACTTTATCGACGTTCTGGCCGCTGGTTGTGATGCTGGCATCCGATACGACGAGCGTCTGGAGCAGGACATGATGGCGATTCCAATCGGTCCTCGCGTTCAGCGCTTTGCAACCGCTGCCTCTCCAAATTACCTGGATCGCTACGGCCGGCCCAATCATCCTCGCGAGCTTGTCGACCACGCTTGCCTTGGCAGTCGTCTTTCGTCCGGCGCGATGGTGGCTCCGTGGGAGTTTGAACGGGAGGGCGAAATCGTTCGCGTCGAACCCAAAGGACCGCTGCTGGTCAGCGTCGGGGCGGCGACAGATCTCGCCGTTGCCGCCGCCATCGCCGGTACCGGCATTGTCACCCTCTTCGAGGACTGGCTTCGTCCCCATCTCGCCAGTGGTCAGCTCGAGCCGGTCCTCGAACCCTGGTGGCAGAGCTTTTCGGGGCCCTTTCTCTACTATCCTGGTCGACGTCTCGTGCCGGCGCCGTTGCGCGCATTCATAGACTTCGTAAGGGGTGTACCATCGCACTCAGCGCATGGCGCGACGCCCACCGCGTAGGCAATGCGTTTGCCAGTAGCGAAATGCTCACTTGTTGAGAGTTCAGAGGCGGCTCGATTCCACTCCAGACTCCATGCGGACGCGACGCGAGACAGTCGAGCATCCCTTCGGCGCGATCAAGGCCGTATGGGTGCGACCTACGACGGGCCGTTCGAGTGAAGGCGGCGGCGCACCGTTTGGAAACGATGCGCCCCTGGCTCGGTCATGCTGCCTTGGCGTCGACGCTGCCGATCCAGTCGCGGGCGAGCGTCAAATCGGCTTGCGACAATTGATGGCCCGCCGGCAGGACCCTGTGGGTCACGCTCGCGCCTGCTTGCGAGAGCAGAGCCGCAAGCTTGGCCGAATTGCTGGCCGGCACGATCGGATCAGCCTGCCCGGACAGCAGCAGGACTGGCTGGCCTGCAAGATCGGCTCTGGGCGGATCCGACAGCGGCACCATGGCGCGCAGCAGGATCGCGCCGGCCAGAACCTCCGGCTTCAGCAGCAACAGCGCGGCTGCGATGTTGGCGCCATTGGAGAAGCCGACGGCGACCGGCGCGGCGATGCCGTAGCGCTGCCGCGCCGCGTTGACGAACTCGCCGAGCTCGTTCGCGCGGCGGCGGACGTCGTCCTCGTCGAACACACCTTCGGCGAGACGGCGGAAGAAGCGCGGCATGCCGTGCTCGAGCACGCGGCCGCGCGGCGAGAGCAGGGCGGACCCCGGCGAGATCATCTTGCCGAGCCCGAGCAGGTCGTTCTCGTCGCCGCCGGTGCCGTGCAACAGGAGGAGCGGAGGGGAGCCCGCGCTGGCCGCGGGCTCGAAACGATGGATGAATTCAGTCTCGGTCATGACACGGTCTCTTCCAGATTCGGCAGAACACCCTCGATCTGCTTGCGCTGCGCTTCGAGGAAAACAGGCAGCTTGAGGTCACGTCCCAGCGTCGCGACGGGTTCGTCGACGGCGAAGCCGGGGATGTCGGTCGCGATCTCGAACAGCACGCCGCCGGGCTCGCGGAAGTAGATCGAGCGGAAGTAGTTGCGGTCCCTCTGCTCGGTCGGATGCAGGCCGTGATTGCTCACGAGCTTTTGCGCCATCTTGCCCTGCTCGGCATCGTCAGCCGCGCGGAACGCGATGTGATGCACCGAGCCGCCGCCCTGATGGCCGCGCAAAAAGCCCTTGGCCTCGTAGATGTCGACAACGCTGCCCTCGACATCGCCGGGCGCCTTGAAGCGGATCACCGAGCCTTCACGGCCGGTCTCCTTGAAGCCGAACACGTCGGTGAGGACAGCGGCCGTCTTCGCCGCGCTGTCGAGCAGCAAGGTCACGCCATGGAAACCGCGGATCGCGTGCTCGGCCGGCACGTCGCCGTTGCTCCAGCCGGGCTCGCTCTCGGCGCCGGGAATGCCGACCAGCGCCAGCGCCATGCCATCGGGATCGGTGAACGGCAGCACGGATTCGCCGAAGCGCTTCTCCAGCGCCTCGTAGGCAATGCCCTTCTCGGTGAAACGCTGGGTCCAGTAGCCGAGCGAGCGCTGCGGCACGCGGAAGGCGGTCTGATGAGTTTCGCCGACGCCGCGGCGCCCGGCCGGAACGCCCGCCCACGGAAAGAAGGTCAGGATGGTGCCGGGGCGGCCGGTCTCGTCGCCATAATAGAAGTGATAGGTGCCGGGATCATCGAAATTGACCGTCTTCTTGACGAAGCGCAGGCCGAGATCCCGGGTGTAGAAGCCGAAATTCCTGATGGGGTCGCCGGCAATCGCGGTGACATGGTGCAGTCCAGACATTGTCGTCCTCCAGAGTTCGGGGAGCGTCTTGCTCTGGCCGGAAATATCGTTCCGCTTTGGATTGGAGACAATCCATGCAAATATGACGGCCATGTCTATGATTTGGAAACAATCGGCGGAAGCAGCCCTTGGATAAGCTCGGCAGTCTCCGGGCCTTCGTGAAGGTGGTGGAAAGCGGCAGCTTTGCGGAAGCTGGCCGGCAGCTGCGGCTGTCGCGCTCGGCGATCAGCAAGTACATCGCCGACCTCGAGGAGAGCCTCGGCGTCCAGCTGTTGAACCGGACCACACGGCATGCCAGCCCGACCGAGAACGGCCAGCGCTATTTCGAACGCGCGCTCGTCATCCTCTCGGAGGTCGAGGCGGCCGACCAGGCGGTGACGCAGGCGCAGTCGGCGCCGCGCGGATTGTTGCGCGTCAACGCGCCGATGTCGTTCGGCACGATGCGGCTCGGGCCCGTGCTCGCCGATTTCATGGCGCGCTATGGCGAGCTCCAGCTCCAGATCGTGCTCAGTGACGACCTGCTCGATCCCGTCCAGGACGGTTTTGACGTGACCTTGCGGATCGCGGAACTGGAATCGTCGAGCTTGATCGCGCGAAAAATCATGCCGGTGGCGCGCATGATCTGTGCTTCGCCGGACTATCTCGCACGTCACGGCACGCCAAAGCACCCGCAGGATCTGCGCGAGCACGCCTCGCTGACCTACGGCTACCTGCTCACCGGTAATCAGTGGAAGCTTACAGGCGCCGACGGCGATCACTGGATCCAGCCGGCCTGGTCGCTGTGCGTGAACAATGCCGAGGTGCTGCGCGACGTCGCGATCAAGGGCAGGGGGCTCGCGCTGCTGCCGGAGTTCATCGCTGCCGACGCGTTGCGGACAGGCAAGCTGCGCGCCGTCCTGGAAGACTATTTTGCGCCGCCGCTCGCGCTCTATGCGGTCTATCCGCCGACGCGGCACCTGTCGGTGAAGGTCAGGCTCTTCATCGACTTTCTCGTTGAGCGGTTTGGCCGCGATGAAGAAGTCGGCGCGCAGGGGGCTGAGGCTGGGTCGGGAAGCCATGACTCTGCCCGGGCAACGGCTCGCAGCGATCTCTCGCGATGAGTCAAGAAGGCGAGCTACACGGCGGACAGTCGGGGGATTTCCTTTGAAAGGGTGAGCGGCAAGGGTTCTTCTATTGTCAACGTTGCTGACAGTGATTCCTCGGAATTGCTCTCCCCGCGAACGACTGGATGAAGTCCGGCTGCCAGCAAAGGCCATGATGATTGTGCCTTTGCTGAGAGTCCGCGCAGTGGCTGGATACGATTATACCGCACCGGAAAGTTGAACTTTCTTCCCGTGCCTTGGGACTCATATTAGCGTCCCGACTTCGCGCCTCAGGACAGAAAGAGTTCAACCGCTGTCGGGGCGTTCCGAGGGCTCTCTTCCGTGCCACCGCGAAGAGCCGGGCACGATGAGTAGCTCACACTTCTCGACTTGATTTCAACAAGCGCAGGAGGAAGCTATGCGGAAGTCTCTCACCCTTTTCCTTTCTGGCGTGGCATTGGCCGTCGCGGCGTCAACAGCCGTAGCCGGTGAGCGGGTGCTTGAGTTCAAGCTGGTTACGAAGCCGATCGACCTCAAGGTCATAGAGGCCGCAAACGTCGAGGGACAGACGGTTGTGTCTGGCAAATTCTTTGGGGTCGCCGTCTTCAACGATGGCCGTATCGGAGTGAAAGAGTTCGTCAATACTTCGGACCTGCTCAAAGGGTCGGGCCCCTTCTTCGGCTACAGCACGTACACATTCGAGGAAGGCTCGATTACCGCGCGCTACACCGGTTCGGCCAAAGACGGCAAATCGACGGGCGAATACACCATCCTGTCGGGCACAGGTGCCTATGCGAACGCCACGGGTACGGGAACAATCGAAAGCGCGCCGAACCCATTCAAGGGCGTCAACCTGCTGAACATAAAGCTCGTCGTTAAAACGTCCGGTTCGTGACAGCGCAATGGTCACAGGTCCCACACGAAGGAAGTTGATCCCTTGGGTGGCGTGTTGGCTCGGCCGGCGGCACATTGCCGGCCGGGCGACCTGCTGAAGAACCGACCGGAGTCGTTGAGATTGACCTCCTTCTTGGCCGGTTAACCGGAATAAGTCCGCGCGCAGACATGGAGCGAACGCTTAGGGTGGCTTTGGGCCAGAATCGGACCCTCATGAGCGCAGGAAGCGCGCCGGCTGGCCCACTCTGCACAGCCCCGAAGAATGTTATTGCTTGAGCGACGCTGAAAAGGCGACCAGCGCGATCACGTCGTCGACGCCGAGATTCTCGACAACCGGTTTCATGAGTTCGCTATTGGCCCCCTTCCGCGCACCCGATTTGAAGTCATAGAGCTGCCGGAACATGTAGGTGGGCGAACGGGACGCAAGCCCCGGCGCGATGGCAGTCCCGCTGAGGTCAGCACCGTGACAGGTCCCGCACTGGACGCGCGGATCGCTGTTCGTTGCCAGCGTCCGTCCTTTCTGGACGCTGCCCACCGGGACGTAGGCGATGAAACGAGCGCGCGAGTCCCGGCTGACAAAGTGTTCAACGTTTTCCGGGATCTCGATGATGCGCTGGCCGATGGGCTCTTTCTCGGCGCCGTCCAGCGGAGCCAGGAACAGGTCTCTCACCTGTGTTTTTGGCACCGCCTCGGCCTCTACGACGACAATATTCGATCTGGGCTTGATGGAGGCGAAGTAGGCTGCGGCCTCTGCGAGTTCCTGATCGGTCACCGCTTTGGACAACTTGATCATCAGGTCGGTGGCGACGCGAGGCACCGAGTTCGTGCGCAGGCCCGTCTTGAACTCCGCCGTTTGCTGAATGATGTATTCCGCGGAGAGGCCAAATAGGCTGGCATTCTCAGGACCGCCCGGTCCGTCTGCCCGGTGGCAGACGCCGCACGCGAACACCTCCGGCTTTCTCCCCCTCGCCACGATGTCTGGCATTGGTGGATGATCGTCCGGATGCCAATCGGGCGCGGCGAACAGATCGCGCACTTGCGTGAGCGTAAAACCGGCGGCGCTGTCAGGAACGTGCCTGATCGTGCCATCGTCTGGCGTGCGTTGAAAATTGGGCGGGTTGACCGGGTAGGCCCATGATGGCGGGCCCTCCTGGATTTGCGCTCGCGCCCCGGCCGCGGAGAGCAATGCCAACGAGACCACGCATAGAGCAGTTGGAAATCTCATGGCTCTCGACCTCCCAGCGCGTCGGTGAAGCCAAACTGTACTTCCCGAAGGCGAAGATCAGGAGCGGCTAACCGACCGCTTGTCGGGCGACGGGACGCCGCAGCTCCTCCGCCACGTCGAAAACTCCATTCAACGCCGGGGACTCTCAGACGTCAATGTGCGATTTCAGCCGCCTTGGACTGCTCGGGGGCAAAACGCTAAGAGCTCGATCTGAGCAAATCTAGCTGACCGACCGCTGCTCGGCGGGCCGGAGCAGATCGTCGAGCGCGCTCATCGAGGCTGCTCGCAGCGCAGCGAGCTCACGCGCGGCACTCTGGCACTCAGGCGCCGACATCGCAGGCGACGCCAGCTCGATCTCGCGGCAGCGCTCGAACAGGCGGACGAGGCCGAGCGCGCCGGCGGCGCTGCCGAGTTGATGTGCGTGTCGGGCGAGCTGTTTATGGTCGCCGGTCGCGGCAGCCTTGGTGATGTCGTCGATCAGCTTTTCGCTGGTCTCCTCCAGCAAGTGGTGGAGCTTTGTGATTTGCGCGGCGCCGAGCAGCTCCTTCTGGTCGTCGAGATAGTGCCGGTCGATCAAGGCGCCCGCGGCGAGTTGCACGGCTGCCGGCGCGACCTCCGGATCGTCCTCGATCGCCTCGCGCAACGCGTTGATCAGGATCGGCTTGCTGACGATCTGGACAATGCCTGCGTCGGCGAGCCGCTCGCGTGCGCTGGAGGACACGTCCGCGGTGACGGCGATGATGCGCGGCATTTTCGGCAGACCGAGCTTGCCGATCCGCGACGCCGCCTCGACGCCGTCCATGTCGGGCATGTGCAGGTCCATCAGGATGACGTCGAACGCGTGATCGCGGGCGAGTGCGACGGCCGAGGCGCCGTTTCTGGCGATCGTGGCATGATGGCCGAGCCGATTCAGCATTGCTTCGCCGACCTCGCAATTGATGGGGTCGTCGTCGACCAGCAGCACGCGGAGGCGCCGCGACGGTGGCGGAAGTGCACCTTGGGCAATGCCGCTGACGGCCGGATCGAGCGGCACTTCGAGTGTGAACGTGCTACCCGCGCCCGGCGTGCTCTCCACCGTCAGCTCGCCGCGCATCAAACGGCTGAGACGCCGCGCGATCGCGAGTCCGAGGCCGGTGCCGCCGAACCGCCGCGCGATGCTGTCGTCCGCCTGCACGAAATCCTCAAAAATCCGCTCATGCATGTCGGGGGCGATGCCGATGCCGGTGTCGCGAACGGTCACGCGCAGCAGGACATGACCATCATGGCGCTCGGCGGCTGCGTTGACGGCGATCGCGCCTGATGGCGTGAACTTGATGGCGTTGCCGATTAAATTGAGCAGGATTCGATTGAGCCTGACAGGATCGCCGTGCACCGAGGTCCTGACCGAGGCATCGCAGGCAAGGTCGAAGGTCACTCCCTTGCCGAAGGCCTGGGGCCGCATCAGGTCGGCGGCCGTTTCGATCAGCTGGTCGAGGTGGAAATTACGCGGCTCCAGGGCTTCGGCGCTGGCCTCCAGGCGCGCATATTCCAGGATGGCATCGACCAGCGCGATCAGCGTCTCCCCCGATGCCGCCGCGGTCGTGAGGTGGCGCCGCTGCGCCTCGCCGAGTTTGCCGTCGTCGAGCAGCTGCAGCACGCCCATGACGCCGTTCAGCGGCGTGCGCAGCTCGTGGCTGACGACGGCAAGGAAGCGCGATTTGGTCTCATTGGCCGCCACCGCCGCGCTGCGCGCGCGCTCGGCGGCATCGTGCTCGGCAAGGGCCTGATCGCGCGCTTTCTCCAGCTCCGAGGTGCGCTCGATCACCTTGCGCTCCAGCGTCGCGTAGGAATAGCGCAGTTGCGCGGCCATCCGGTTGAACTGGTCGCCGAGCGCTTCCAGCTCGTCGCCGGTCTTGATCGCGAGCCGCAGGCCGAGATCGCCGCTCCCGATCCGCCGTGCGCCCTGCGTCAGCAGCTGGATCGGCCCCGTCATGCGCCGGCTGAGAAAGAGAGAGACCAGCACCGCACCGGCCAGCAGGACGACGAGGAGAAAGGTCGAACGGCCAATCGACGCATAGATCGGCGCATAGGCCTCGCTGAGCGGCAGCTCGACGAACACCAGCAAGCCGAGCGAGGGGACCGTCGCATAGGTCGACAGCACGCGCTGGCCGGACAGATCCTCCTTGATCAGGCCGCCGGAGGGCGGCCCCACGCCGTCGAGCGCGGCGCGGACGTCGGCATGGCCGGAGAGATCGCTGCGTTGCAGGGCTCGCCACAAATCGGGATGCGCGATCAAGATACCCGTGCGGTCCACCACGTAGGCCTTGCCGGTGTTGCCGACCCTGATCCCGGCGACGAGGTCCCAAATGAAACGCAAATTGACCTCGGCGACGATCACATTGGGATTGCGGCCAATCCCCCGCGTGGCGAGCGTCATGAAGGGTTCGGTATCGCCGAAGAAGTAGACCGGCCCGTAATAGGCCCGGCTTTCATTGGCTCCGCGAAAGGCGGGCGAGGCGGAGAGGTCGGCTTTACTGCCGATTCGGTCTGCCACACGGCGGGACACACGCATCTGTTCAAGCCCGTGCGAGTCGAGCTCGGCGATTTCCGCGATCGCCGGGGAGAGGCGCAGGAGACGGATGGCGTTCAGGCGTTCGTCTTCGTTGGTCGACAGCTCCGGCGGCAGGCGCGAGAGCCATCTGATCTGGTTTTCGATCTGGCCGATGAATTGGCCGATCTGAATCGCAGCGGACGCCGCCTGCTCGCGCTGGGTCGCCGCCAGAAGCTGCTTCTGCTCGCGATAGGAGAACCAGACGTCGAAGCCCGTGTTGATGGCGAGCGCGGCAAAGGCGAGGGCGACGATCGAGTAGAGATATTTGCGGAACAGCCGGCCGGGAGGCGTTCGCAAATGTCCCTGGTCGACCGTTTCGTTCACTCGCGGATCTCGTCGGCGCGCGCGAGCAGCGTGAATGGTATGGTCAATCCCAGCGTGCGGGCGACCGTGCGGTTGATCAGCAGCTCGTATTTGCGCGGCGATTGCACCGGCAGGTCGCCGGCCTTGGTGCCGCGCAGGATGAGATCGACATAGTCGGCCGAGCGCACCTCCAGCGTCGGCCCGTAGCTCATCAACCCGCCGGCGTCCATGAAGTAATGAAACGGATAGATCGTGGGCACGCGATACTTGGCGGCCGCCGCCACGACCGCCTTCCGGTTGACGACCAGGAAGCTGTCGACCAGCGCAATCATCGCCGCCTTCGGCGGCTCGGAGAAGCGCCTGACGGCTTCGTCGATGTCCGCCGGCGCGTCGACGGGGGCGGGGATTGCGGACACTCCGGACTCGGCGGCCTCTTGCTCGATCGAGTCGAGGAAGAAGCGCCCGCCGCGAGGGGTGGTCGAAGGGTTGAACAGGATACCGACGCGCGCAAGATCGGGCACGGCCTCGCGGATCAGCTGCAGCCATTTGCCGCCCATCTCGGCGGTGCTGTTGGTGAAGCCGGTGACGTTGCCGCCGGGATGCGCAAGGCTTTCGACGAAGCCATTGCCGACGGGATCGTTGGCGGTCGCGAAGACGATCGGGATGGTCCTGGTGGCGGCAAGGACCGCCACGGTTTCGACCGTCGACCCCGTCAGGATCACGTCCGGCTTCAGCTCCAGCAATTCCTGAATCGCGGCCTTCAGCCGGTCCGGTGCGCCGAAGGTCGAACGGAGCTCGAGGCGGAAGTTGACGCCTTCGACCCAGCCGCGCTGCCTCAAGCCGGCGACGAGGCCACCGAGGCGGGAGGTTGCGCTGTCGATCAGGCTCCGCCGGGTCAGCTCGTCGTCGAGCGGCAATGCGGTCAGCGATCCGACGATCCGCATGCGATCCGACGTTGCGCCGAGCGCGACCCATCCTGCGGCGGCTGCGCCCGCAAGTCGAATGAAGCCGCGGCGATCGACCGCGAGAGCGGAAGGCCGTTCGGTCATGAAACTCTTCGCATGATGGCTTGCCCCGGAGCGGATGCTTAGCGCGAACGGCCGGCATCCACAATTGATGAAAAAATGCGCTTATGAATGCGCATTCGCAGCGTTTGGCAGCCCGATACCGTATTCCTACGCTGCCAAAGAGTCGCTGCTTCGAGCGTTGTCTCCTTCGTGACGCCTTGTAACGCCTTCGCGTTGCAACATTTTCCGTCTCGGTTGCGACGACGGTTCGCGGAAGGCGATTTCGCAGCTGCCGATTTTTGAAGCGTTGTTTCAAGTTGTTTCGAAGGTTCTCGATGCGCAAAATCTATCTCATTCCGGCCGTCGTCGGCCTGCTCACCGTCATTGCTGCCGGACCGCTCGCGGCCCAGGGCGCCGTACCGAAGCAGAAGGCTGCGCCGGCACCCAGAGCGGCTGCGGCCGGCGCCCCCGCTGCAGCCGGCACGCCCGTCGCCGCCGGGGCGAATTCGGCCGAGACACCGGCCGCGGACGACAAGATCAAGGCGATTGACGGTTTCCGCTCCGCCAAGTTCGGCATGAACGAGGCCGATGTGCGCGCGGCGATGACGAAGGATTTCAACGCCAAGCCCGACGCCATCAAGTCACAGGACAACGCGTCCGAGCTGACGCACAGCATTCTGCTGTCCGTTCCGGAGTTGCTGCCGAACGGCGGCACCGCCGAGCTCTCCTACGTGTTCGGCTACAAGTCGAAGTCGCTGATTCAGGTCGGCGCGGTCTGGTCGAAGGCGACTGACGCAGCGATCACGCCGGAGAAGCTGTTCTCCAACGCCAACATCCTGCGCGCCCATTTCATGGGTGAAGGCTTCAAGCCCGACTCCATCGCGGTCAACATGCCCGTCGCCGGCGGCATCGTGATGTTCCGCGGCAGCGACGCCAGGGATCGCTCGGTGATCCTGCTCCTCCAGGGCACGTTCGAGAACAAGGAGAACAACCAGCGTGTGCTGACCCCGACCAGCCTGCTGCTGTTCTACGTGGCCGACGCCAAGAGCCCCGACATCTTCAAGCTGCCGCCCGGCCAGTTCTGATGTCGGGATCGCACGACATTCTCCCACCCGGTTGTGGATCGGCGCCAATGCCGATGACGAGGATCTGACATGCGCGGACCATCTGCGGCGCGAAACGATGACGGGCGGACGACGCTGCGCCGGCTGGCGCGGTTCCGTTCGATGTCGCTGCTCTGCGCGATGCAGATGGTCTTCCTGCCGGTGTTCAGCGTCCGCCTTCAGGCGCAGACGGCGAACGTCATCGTTCCCGACGGCCGCACCGGGACCAGCCTTCAGACCTCCGGCAGCGTCACCAACGTCACGACGTCGACGTTCTCGGGCAACAACGCCTTTAACTCCTTCTCGCAGTTCAGCGTCGGGCAGGGCAATACGGTCAACCTGCAACTGCCGACGGGGACGCGAAATCTCGTCAACATCGTTCGCGACGCGCCGGTCTACGTCAACGGCACGCTGAACTCCTACATGAACGGCTCAATCGGCGGTAACGTCTATTTCGCCGACCCCAAGGGGTTCGTGGTCGGCCGCAGCGGCGTGGTCAATGTCGGCAGCCTCAATGTCTCGACTCCGACACGGGAGTTCACCGACAGCCTGATCGGTCCCGGCGGCGCGATCAACGGCACGGCCGTCGGCAATCTCATGGCGGGCTCGTTCCCGGTCTCGCCGGACGGCAACATCCGCATCTACGGCCGGGTCAATGCCCAGGACGGCGTGCGTCTGACCGGGCAGAACGTCTTCGTCGGCGGCGCGACCCAGCGCGACATCGCCAATCTCGACCACGCCGCCAAGTTCGCGGCATCCGTCAATTCCAAGGGCCTGCGCAGCGCCAGCTCGATCACCGTCAGCAACGGTTCGATCCATATCGGCGCCGTCAACAACGCTCGCGTCAACGGCCGCCTGACCGCGCACAGCAAGACCTCGACGCCGAGCAACATCACGGTGCAGGCCGGCAACAACATCGATATCGGCAAGAACGCCAGGCTGAATATCGCCAGCAAGACCGGCGATGCCGGCGAGATCCGTCTGAAGGCAGCGCAGAATCTGACCGTGACGGGCGGGGCCAGGTTCAACGCCAGCGCGAAGACCGGCAATGCAGGTCTGGTCGATTTCAGCGCGAACGGCGTCATCGACATCGGCCGGGGCATCGAGGTCAATCTCAGCGCGGCCAACGGCAAGGCCGGCACGCTGCTGATCGATCCGACCGACCTGGTCGTCGGCGATGCCTCCCAGGGCGACACCGGCGTGACGCTTTCGAACAGCTCCGTCGCGGCTGCGCTCGCCGGGCTCAGCGCCGGTGCCAATTACCTCATTCAGGCCGATCATTCCATTACGCTCGCCGCACATGCGGTGATCGATGCCCGCCGCCTCGACGGCTCCGGCCATTCGACCGGCAACGCCAACAACGTCATCATCGACGCGCCGAACATCGATATCAAGAATGGTGCGCAGATCCTGGCGCAGTCGGTCAATTTCGGTGGGACCAGCTACGCCGACGGCAACGTCACGCTGACGGCAACGGCGAGCGACATCAAGCTGTCCGGTCAGGCCACAGCCACGACGGCGATCACGGTCGACGGCAAGATTACCGGTGGTACCGTCTCGATCACCGCGACCTCGACGGCCGTGTCGAGCTTCCTGAACGGTTCTGCGGTCGGTGATCTCGCGCTCGTCGGCTCGACGCTCGCCGCCTCGCTGCTCGGGCTCAATGGCGGCTATGTCGCGGCCAGCGCGACCGCGACGATCAACATCAACAGCCATGCCGACATCAACGGCCGCGGCGACGTCACCATTTCCGCACATGCCACCGAGACCGCGTCGGATCCGGCGGTCGCATCCACCTTGCTCGGCAGTCTCACGCCGGTCGCGGCCGGTGTGGTCGTCGGTAAGATCGATGGCAACGTGACCACCAACATCGCCTCGGGCGCGACGATCAACGCCGGCGGCAACCTCGAGATCAAGGCACTCAACGATGCGACCATCGCCGTCTCTGCCCTCGCGGCATCGACGAGCGCGCAGATCGTCCCGACGGTGGCCTATTCCAAGGGCTCGGTGACGACGACCGCCAACGTCGAGACCGGCGCACATATTGCTGCCGGCACGGTGAACACGAGCGGCAGCACCCTGAAGGTGCGCGCGATCAACAACAACTCGTTCTCGACCAGCGCAACGTCGGTTGCGGCGCCCGGAACGGGGGCGAGCGGTGCTGTCGGCGGCGCGTTCGCCATCAGCGACATCACGACGTCCGCGACCGCGACGCTCGGCGCATCGCTCGGAACCGATACCGCCAACCGGATGAACGGCTCCGTCCTGGTCGAAGCGACGTCCGACACCACGCTCAATTCCACGATGGCTTCGTCCATCGCCGGCCTGCCGGCACTGATCGCGGCGATCGAACGAGGACTGCGCGCCGTCACCTCGCCGACGTCGATCATCAGGGACCACATGGGATCGCTGGTGCCGTTGAGCTTCGATTTCAAGGTCGCAGGCGCGCTGTCGCTGGCCAACAGCACCCAGAGCGCGACCGCTGCGATCGCGCAGAATCCGAGCGGCGGCGCGCCGAGCATCTATGCCAGCGGCAACGTTGCCGTTGCCAGCAATGTCATTGATCGCGGCGTTCGCAGCAATGCGACGTCCAGCGCGATCACGAAGGACCCGGTGTCCGGCGAGAGCACCGCGATCAGCGCGGCCGTCGCCTGGGGCAATTTCACGCATAATTCGAACGCCTATGTCGGCAATGGCACGCTGATCAACGCGGCGAACATCGCCGTCGATGCCACCACCGAACTGCCGATCACCATTTCCTGGCTGAAGTGGGATGGTTTGGGCGCGGTGCTGAGCCACCTCAACGGCAATCTCGGCGTCGGCGGCAACATCCTGACCAGCTACGCCAATGCCACGGCGGACGCCGGCGACACGATCGGCATCGCCGGCTCGCTGAACCATTTCGTCGTGAACAACAACACCACGGCGTGGGTGGCCGGCAGCGCGAGCCTGACGGCAACCTGCGCGACCGCGGCCTGCGGCAGTGGCACCGGCTGGTCGGTCGGGATGGACAATGGCGACGTCCATACCTACAACGCCAGCCTCCAGATCGCGGCCACCACGACCACGGCGTCGATCGACGCCGCCGGCAATGTCGGCACGCTCGGCTTCCTGTTCGGCAACACCTCGGGCGGCTCCTCGGTCGGCGGAGCGCTCAATCTCGTCCAGTTCAACACCAATACCATCGCCGGCGTTTCGGACCGTGCGACGCTGCGTGCGGCGGACGACATCGCCGTCAACGCGATCACTTCAGACCGGTTCGTCGCTGTCGCACCGTCGTCCGGCAAGGCTGCCGGCACGCTGGCGCTGAATGGCATCACCTCGCTCGGTTTCCTGAACAACACGACGCATGCGTCGATCTCGAGCCAGGCCACCGTCTATGCACCGACCGTCGGCATCCTGGCGCAGCAGGATCTGTCGGTCGTGACGCTGTCCGGCGCGATGAGCTATAACGGGAGCGGCGGTTCGGCGGTCGGCTTGTCGGTCGCCTATCTCGGCGCAAATACCGACACCTCCGCCTATATCGGCGACAACCATTCCGACATCCGGCCCGGCGTGTTCAGTGCCAACGATCCGTTCGCCGGCACCAGCGGCGGAAGCGGGGCGGTCAATGTCGACAATCTGACACTCAGCGCGACCACTTCGGGGCGCATCACCGCGGCCGCCGTGGCGGCGGCCGTCTCCGACCCGGCGTCGTCGAATTTCTCCGACAAGGCAGGCGCTGCCGGCGCCGCCTCGACCGGAGGCACCGCCGGCGTGACGACGGCGGCGGGCAAGATCGGCTCGACCTCGGGATCGAGCACCAGCGGCTTCAGCCTCGATCTTGCCGGCAGCTCGTCGGTGAGCGACGTCTCGCTGGCTACCAGCGCCTACATCAGGAATACGACAGTCAACAAGTACACCACGACCGGTGCGGTGGTGACCAACACGATCGTTCAGGCGCTCAACGACACCATGCTCAACAATGGTTCCGGCTCTGCGGCGCTCAATCTGGCCGGAGGGTCCGCCACGGGGGCCGCGATCGGCGGTGCGATCGCGGCGGCGATGTCGAACAACGCGACGCTCGCCTATATCTACGGCACCACCATGAACAACCAGAGTTCGGTGACGGTGCAGGCGCTCAATGGCGGCTCGGAGACCGTCGTCGCCCTCGGCGTGGCGGGCTCGAAATCCAATGCGGCGTCGCTGTCGGCCTCGGTCGGCATCATCACTGACAGCGCCAACGCCTACATCGAGAGTTCGACGATCACGGGCCAATCCTCCGGCGTCAACCGCGCGCTCGAGGTCGACGCCTACCAGACCACGAACATCGCGATCGGTGGCGGCTCGCTCTATATCTCGGGTGGCCAGGCCGGCGTCGGCATCGGGCTGACCTATGCTTCGATCGCCGATCCCACCGGCGGCAACGCGACCGATGCGCATATCCGCAGCACCTCGATCTCGAACTACGACACCCTGCTGGTGCTGGCCGACAGCGCCAGCGTGATCGCGGCCGGCGCGGCCTCGGGCGGGGCGGGGTCCAACGGGCTTGCCGGCGCGATCGTCGTCAGCGAGATCTCGCCCACCACGACGGCCTACATCAACAGCGGCGCGACGGTGAGCATCAACGTCGGGCGCGTGACGGTGCTGGCGGACAGCGGCGCCGTGTCGGCGCTGGACACAGCGCTCGGCAACCTCGTCAAGAAGTCGAACAACAATCATCTCGCCACGGACACCTGCACGGTCGCCGGCGGCACGGGCGGGCAGAACTGCATCGACTTCGGCGCGGCGGCGCTTAACGACGGCACGGGGAATGGTCCGGGCGCCAGCATCATCTCCGTTGCGGGCCTCATCCAGGCCGGCAAGAACAATGTCGGCGCCTCGATCATCTACGACACCATCGCAACCACGCATTCGGCCTATATCGCCAACGTCCTGATGACGGCGAGCAGCAATGTCAGCGTGAGCGCGGTCGATTCCTCGAAGATCCAATCGGTCACGATCGGCCTCGGTCTGGCGACCGGACAGTTTGCAGGCGTCGGCGGCACGACGATCAGCTCGATCGCCAATACCGTCTCGGCGACCATCGGCAACAATCTGTCCAGCACGACGCAATCGTCCGTCACGGCCCGCAACATCTCCGTCAGTGCGACCGACAATTCCAGTATCACCGGAACCGCCGCGATCGCGAGCGCCGCGTCGCAAGGCAGCGCCGCAGGTCTGGCGCTGGTCTACAGCAGCATCGCCAACAACGTCAGCGCCGGCGTCACCGGCTCCAAGCTGACGGCCTCGGGCAGCGTTGCCGTCGGTGCGAACTCGAATGCCAGCATCTCGACGGTCGCCGTCGGTGTCGCGATGTCCTCGCAGGTCGGTCTGGCCGGTTCGGTCGCCACCAATCTGATGGGGACCAATGTCACGGCCAGCATCACCGCGGCCGGCACCAACGGCATCAACGGCGCTGACGTCACGGCCACCAACAATGTCGGCGTGATCGCCGGCAACAACGACAAGGCGGCGGTGTTCGCCGGTGCCTTGTCGATCAGCAAGGGGGCGGTCGGCGGCGCGGGTTCGCTGGTGACCAACCAGATCACCGGAACCACCGCAGCCTATATCAGTGGTGCCAACACCAAAGTCGATGCGCTCGGAACCAGTTCGTCCGATACGCTGTCGGTCAACAACGGCACGCTCGTCCACGCGTTCGATCTCGGCACCGCCCATGCGCCGACCGACACCACGCCCGACCTCTCCGAGAACCAGGACACCGTGCGCGGCCTTGCCGTGGTCGCGAGCTCGCACCAGGCCGTCGTGACCAACGTCGCCTCGCTTGCCGCGAGTTCCAGCATCGCGATCATGATCAACCCCATCACCAATGTGATGAGCGGGGCGACGCGAGCCTATATCGACAGCGCGGCCATCGACACGCGCCTGACCTCCTCGACGCTCAAGCCGCAGATCGAGGTCGCCGCGTCGAGCTTCTCCTATTCCGGCGCGTTCGGCGCCGGCATCGCTTACGGCAGCAGTGGCGGCGGTGGCGCGACGATCATCTCGACGACGATGTCGCGCGAGACCTTGGCCTATATCACGAATGCCACAGTCGGCGGCGTGCAGTCGTCGAGCGAGACGGTCGGCGCCGTCACTGTGAAGGCCAATGCGGAGCAGGATGCGTCGTCGATCGCGATCGGTTTCAACACCGGCTCGGTCGGGCTCAACGTCTTCCAGGCGACCACGGAAGCCTATGTTGACGGCGGCGCGCTGACGGCTTCGTCACTGACGGTGAACGCCAACAACAACACCGGTATCTTCTCCGCGAACGGCTCCGGCGCCTATGGCAGCCAGGCCGCGATTGGCGCGGCGTTCCTGGTCCAGGTCTCCTCGAACCGGACGCTGGCCTATGTCGGTGACGAGTTCCGCTATCAGGGCAATGGTGCCGCACACACCACCGCGCTCAATCTGAGCGGCGCGCTCGACGTCGAGGCCAAGACCAAGAACCGTTTCGAGGCCTATGCGATCGGCGGCGCGCTCTCGACCGGGACGGCGGCTATCGCCGGCATGGCCAACATTGAGGTCGCCAACAACACCACCATCGCCGGCGTCTACGACACCACGCTGCATGGGGTGACGGGCGGTACGGCCGGCGCGGTGACGATCAACGCCAACGAAGACGTGGCGATCAAGGAGATCGCAGGCGCACTTGCGGTCGGCGCCAGCGGGGGAGGCGTCGGCGTCGGCGCCGCAGCCAACGTCATCGTGTTCAAGAGCCGGACCGTTGCCGAGAGCTGGAACAGCAATCTGAACTCGTCAGGCGCGATCAACGTCAATGCGCTCAGCACCAAGGAGGTGCTGTCCTACGCGGTCACCGCCGGCATCGGCGGCAGCGTCGGCATCGGCGCGACCGTCGGCGTCATCATCATCGGCACCAACACCGCCGATGCCGACACCCAGGGCCAGCAGACCGGTCAGCTCAATCAGGGCGGCAGCGGCACCATCGCGTCGGTCAACAGTGGCACCAGCAACACCCACGGGAGCAACGCCGTCGCCAGCGGCACGGCCGGCAATCCGAACAGTGCCAATGTCAGCTCGACCTACGACGTCAGCAATGTGCTGAGCGGCGGCAACGACGTCGTCGTCGCGCAGATCGCGGGCGGCAACGTCACGGGCACGCAGGTCAACGTCGCCGCCACCAGCGCCAACGCGGCCAAGATGTATCTGCTCGGCGCCGGCTTTGCCAAGAATGTCGGCATCGGTGCGGGCATCGGCTACACCAGCGTCAACAGCACCGTGCTCGCCAATCTGAGTGACCACGGACGCAACGGCTCCGGCGTGCTGGTGGCCGCC
>NZ_AJQF01000152.1:0-7836 GCF_000261705.1 Bradyrhizobium genomosp. III
TGTCACCGTTGCGGCGGTCGTCAAGGACGCGACTACCGGGCCTTATGCCGGCAAGACCGTCGACACCGAGGCCATCGCCGGCGGTGCGGCGCTTTACTTTGGCGCCCAGGCGGCTGTCGCGGTCGGCAATGTCAGCAACTCCGTGGTGGCCATGCTCGGCGGCCAGATCACCGGCACGGGCGGCACCGGCAATGGCGCCGCCGTCATGGCGCAGGATTCGACGACCCAGGTCGTCTTCACCGGTGGCGTCACCGGCGGTGCCGTGGCGGCCGGTGCTTCGGTCGCGACGGCAAGCCGAGCGAGTTCGGTCGCCGCGAGGGTTCTGAACGGCTCCACCGTCAACGTCGCGACTCTGGCAGTTGGCGCAAGCGGTGCCGGCACGCTGACGACGACGGCCACCGCGCTCGGCGGCGGTATCGTCGCGGGCGTCGGTGCGGATGCGGAGGCGCACGAGAACTCGTCCGTGCTGGCGGAGATCGGCAGCAGTGCCTCGATCACGACATCCGCGACCGGCGTCGGCACACTGGTGTCGGCCTCGATCACGCCCAATCTATCGAGCGAGGCGATCGGCGTTTCGGTCGGCGGTGCCGCGGTCGGCGTCGCCATCGCCCAGTCCACGGTCGGCGCCACGGTCACTGCCGATGTTGGCGACAACACGAGCTTCTCGGGTGGTGCGCTTGCGGTGACCGCCATGGCGCTGGTTCCGACCAGCGGCACGACGACGTGGGCCAAGGCGCTCGCCGGCGGCGGCGGCTCGCTGATCGGCGCGCAGGGCAGCTACGCCAAGGCGTCGGAAAACGCGACCGTGAGCGCCTATGGCGGGACGGGGATTACGTTGCCCAACGCCGATGTGACCGTCGCGGCCGAAAACGACAGCGCCCAATACGCCGAGGCGACGGGTCTTTCGACCGGATTCCTGGCGCTCGGCGCCACCGTCGCGCAGACCTCGTCCAGCGCGCATACCTACGCCTATCTGGGTGCGCCTGCCGACATGGATAATCTCAATCACGGCAATTACACCGGTATCCTGCGGATCACGGCCACCGGCACGGATGCCAACGTCTCCAACGCGACGGTCGGCGCGGGCGGCACCTATGCCGGCGCGGCCGCGGTCGCCACGACCAGCTCGACCGCCGTGACCAACGCGCGCTTCGACGGCGGCACGGCTGATGACACGCTCTATTTCGGCGGTCTCCGCATCAATGCCAAGCACACCACGAATTACGCGGCGAGCGGCGATGCCTATCAGGCGTCCACGGCCGGCGTATCCGCCGGCAAGGCGCGGAACGACGTCGACTCCACCACCACGGCCGAGATCGGGACGCATCTGATCATCAATTCGGCGGCCGGCGACATGGTCGTGATCGCCAACGACATCGTCAACCAGGGTGGCGGCGGCGCGCGTTCGGGTTCCGGCGGCTCGTTCTCAGGGGCGGCCGCGCTCAGCGAGTCCTTTGTGACGCAGAACGTCACCACCAATATCGGCGCCGGCACGGTGCTGAGCCTCAACGACGATCCCAGGACCTCGACGGCCGTGATCAACATCGAGGCCTACAACACGCTGAACACCAACGACACCGCGAGCCTCGCCACCGCCAGCTTCTTCGCCGGCGGCGGCGCCGAATCCAACATGACGGCGAACGCCACGCTCGCGGTCAACATCAACGCCCGCGAGCTGTTCAGCGCCGGCAAGATCTATATTGGCACGGCCGCGAAGATGGCGGCGGCGACCAACGCCAATGCCAGCCTCTATGGCGCGATCGCTGGCGTCGGCGCCAGCACCAACAGCTGGGTTCACGCCAACCAGTCCGTCAATGTCGGCGCCGGCGCGAAGATCATGGCCTGGCGTGACATCACCATGTATGCCGGCCTGTCCGGCGATGGCCTCGTTTTCAGCAGCGTGCAGGCGACGGCGACGACGGTCGTCTACAACAACACCGCCATTCCGATCTCCACGCTGTACCGCGGCACGGCCAATGCCGACGACAGCACGAGCCTGACGCTGGCCCCGACCTCGAGCATCCTCGGCGCGCGGAATATCTATCTGGGAGCAACGCAAGGGCAGGTCACGGCCGCCGGCAACGGCAGCAATTACAATCCGTATCTGGACATCTTCAGCGCCAAGAACAGCGACAATCACAGCCATACCAGCGGAACCGGCGATGTCGCGCTCAACGGCCTGGTGGTGGCGGGCATCAACAACGACGTGACCATCACGATCGAGCTCGGCGCGAGCACGCCGACCCTGAGCACGACCAGCCCTTACTCCGCGCTGACCCTCGAGGCCGTATCCGACGTCAATCACTTCAGCCCGGTGATGAGCTGGAACCACCAGACGGTCCAGTACACTGTGGTCGGCAACTTCAATCCGTACCAGCTGGTGGTCAACCAGCTGGCGTCGCTGACGGGCCTGACAGAGGCGCAAGTACGCTCCCAGCTCGCGGCGGCCACGCCTACGGCGCCCGCGACGATGGCGCCGTCCGGCACCGATCCGACCGGCGACATCCAGCGCCAGATCGACACGCTGATCAAGCAGGCGCCGTTCACCTCCGACGCACCCGGCAACGCCTTCGCGTTCGGCGACATGCTGGTGTCCGCCGGCAACGTCTCGATCCTGGCGCAGAAGCTGACCGGAAACAGCGGCACGAACCCGGCCGCGCCTGCGGTGATTGCGCGCAGCTCGCCCTTGATCAAGATCGAGAACAAGGGCCTCGACTTCATGAGCCTCGGCAACCTCACGGTCACCGACGTGAGCGGAGGCAACATCACCTACCGCCAGATCGACCATGTCGACCCGGATTCGCACTCCAATGTGACCTTCACCGCGATGCCGAGCGCAACACCGGTCATCGACATCTCGGCCACCTATAACCGCCTGGATCCTGACTCCGGTCAAGGCATTGACCAGAACGGCAACGTGCTGACCCGCACGCCCGACATCTATTTCAATGGCGCCGTCAACAACGCGAACGGCCTGCTCAAGATCATCAACAATCTCGGCAGCGTCGTCGCATCGCAGTCGCTCAGTGCCGCGACCGTCCAGATCGTGGTGCCAAAAGGCACCTTCACCTTCCTCGGCGGTATCGGGAGCTTCTACGACAGCGGCAGCGCGGTCACCTCGCAATGGGCCACCACTGAAAACAGGCCGGAAGACACGCTGACCGCGGTGATGACGGCGGCGACCTATCTCGGCGCCTACGGCGACTACTATACCGCTCCGCATATCGCTTCGGGAACCGATCACCCCTATTTCTATTACTGCTGCACCGACGGCAGCCACGGCGTGTATCAACCCGTCGGCAACGCCGACGCCAGCACGATCTTCACCGCGCGCATGCTGATGACGTATTACGACGGCACCTCGCTCTATTCATCGATCTTCCTGCCGGTGGGCAGGGGTACGCCTGGGAACACCAGCACTCCCGATGCCGGCAGCGTGCCTGACATCGCGACCCTCAAGATCATCGAGGGGCAGTCGCAGGACTCGACCAATGTCGTGCTCGCGCAGTGGAAGAAAACGACTTATGACGGCCGCAACGTTTACACCGATAGCGGTCCGTACAAGACGCCGTTCAACTGTGCGTCAGCCTGCGACAGCTCGGGCTTCTTCCAGGTGATCAACATCCAGCCGGATGCGATCACGCCGAAGACCGCCAATTCGCCGGCCACCGCGACAGCCTCCCGGACCATCAGCGGCCAGGCGGTCATCATCTCGGCGTCGGTGATCAACATCAACGGCACCATCCAGGCCGGCTCGAGCAGCAATTACTCGGTCGACATCGGCGCCGCGGCGTACGATGCCATCTATGGCAGCAACGGCCTCAAGAACCGCAACGGCGGCGCGGACTTTGCCGCGGCCCAGGCCAATGCGCGCAACGGCGTCTATTACGATATCTCGGGCTCCGTGACGGCGTCGGCCAGCGGCGACGCCAAGATCGGGGTCAGGTACAACGCTCTCACCGACCAGCTCATCCTGAATGGCGTGGCGCAGGGCGCCGGCGGCTACGTCTACCTCAACGGCAAGATCATCTCGACCTCGACCGACAGCACCCAGACCCAGGGTAACATCGAGATCAAAGGCGGCGCCGGCACGGTCACCGTCAACAACACCAGCGGGCTCCAGCTCGTCACCAACACCATCAATACCAGCGTCACTGCCCAGAGCGTGGTCGAGATCGTCGACCAGCTCAAGGGGAAGACGACGTGGTGGGTCTACGATCCCAAGGCTGCAAGCAGCCAGCAGGTGTCGCGGTACGAGACCAACAGTGTCACTGCGGCCGCGATCGACCCGTCGATGCTTGCAGCGAGGACCGGTACGGCGGGTATCCAGTACGCGACGAAGGAGAACATGCTCTATCAATGGGTCGACACCGCGACGCTGGATCGTCTACCCACCAGCACGCAGTTCGACTACGGCTGGAGCTTCACGCCCAATCAGACCACCGGCGAGAGCTGGACCCGCTCGACCAGCCTGGTTTCAGGCACGCAGAGCACCAACTACCAGAAGGTCACGACCGCCACCGGCAGCTATCACTGGGCGGGGGGCACGAACCCGGACGGGAGCCCCGTTGGACTCAACACCCACTCCAACGCGTGCTGCGGCGCAGATGCCCAGTACAACTGGTACCAGGCGATCTATGATCATTTGACGCTCTCGCTGACCAACACGGTCAAGGCGTCGAACCCGATCAACATCAAGTTCACCGGTGGCAGTAGCAGCGACGTCGTGGTCAATTCGACCTCAGGCATCGTCATCAACGGGTCGATCAACAACCAGCAGGGAACGACGACGCTGGCCGCCACCGGCGCCAACTCGTCCATCACGGTCGGCGCCAATGCCAACAACCCGGTGATCTCGGGTACGAGCGTGACGCTTCGGGGTGACGGCGGCATCGGCACGCTCGGCGCCAACAGGACGCCCGTCCAGGTGCAGATCTATGGTGGCAGCCTGACCGCCAGCTCGATCGACCGCGACATCGCGATTTCGGCCATCGGCTCGCTGTCGATCAACCAGGTGAAGGTGAATTCGGCAGGCGCCACGCCGCAGGGCAACGTGTTCCTGTCGGCGACCGGCGACATCAACTCGGCCTCCGCCTACAACCCCGCCAATCCCGTCGTGATCGGCAAGAACATCGAGATCAACTCCGCCTCCGGTGCCATCGGCGCGACGAGCGCGGTGGTCAACGGCGCGTCCACCCTGACCAACATCAATCCGCTGGTGATCCAGGCGACGGGGACGGTTCAGGCGGGCGGCAGCGTGGATGGCGGCGTGCTCGACAGCGCCTCGGCCACCGGCACCTACATCATTCAGTCCAAGGGCGACCTCCGCCTAGGCACGATCCAGTCGACCGGTGGCCCGGTGTTCCTGGAGGCCGCCGGCTCCGACGGCAACCAGGCCAACATCCTGAACGGCCGGGCAGCGGTCGGCCTGACCCAGGCACAGAGCCAGCATCTTCAGGACGTCCAGGCCAGCCTCGACCTTGTCAGTGGCAACGCCGCCACCAACGCCGTCAACAGCTATCAGTCGATGGTGACGTCGGCCTACAACGACTATTTCCAGCTCAAGAACATCGCCTTTACGAACGGCAGCACCTACAACCCGACCTCGGTGGGGCAGACGGTGCTGCGGGCGCAGGTGGCGGCCAAGCTCGGCATCGACCCTGCCGACGTCACCGCGACGCAGATGAAGACCGAGGCCACGACGCGGTTCCTGAGGGATCAGTTCCTGCTCGGCAAGATCACCACCGACGAGCTCAAGACCTCGCTGACGACATTGCTCGGTGCCGCTCCCGCGGATCCGCTGGGGACCGTGTTCGGCAGCTCGCTGTCGGCGACCCTGTTCACCAAGCTGTTCGACGGCGTGGCGACCACCAGCCAGCGGATGCCGAGCAACACGGCGTTGCAAACGGCGCTTGGCGCTTACAATGCAAACTACAGCTACACGCTCGCATCGACCGAGCGGGTCTACAGCATCATCACCGCGGGCTCGCAGTGGACCCAGAGCCAGCTCGCCTACACGGTGTCGTCGTCGGCCGTCGGTGCGGCACCGCCGCCGATCGACGAGAACGTCATCGCCAATGTCAGCGCCAACCAGATCATGCTCTACGCGCCGCGCGGCTCGGTCGGCAATTCGGCGGCGCCCCAGACCTTCACCTTCACCAGCGTCGATTCCTCGTCGCTGACGCCGGAGCAGAGGGGTTTGCTGGCCACCGCCGGCCCCGGCCAGCTCACCGTCGGCGCGGTCACGGATCCGACGACCCATGTCACAACCTATACGGTCAGCCTGTCGCAGCAGAACCTCGTCGTCGTCGACAACCCGATCGCGATCTCGGCCAAGGCGCTGACCAACATCTATCTCGGCAGCAAGAACAGCCTCGCGCTCGGCGGCGTCACCGCCAATTACGGCCCGGTCACGGCCGCGCAGACCAACGGCATCGAGGTGACCGGCCGCGGCGACGTCAAGCTCGACGCCGTGACCAGCATCTCCGCCAATGTGGGCGGGGCCGTGATCTCGGGCGATATCGCCAACCTGACCCTGATCGCCGAGCACGGCAATGTCGGCGCGCCGGGCGCTGCCGGAAGCAATCCCGCGACCAACGCCAACGCGCTTCAGATCGCTTTTGCCGATCCGGGCAACGACCAGCTCGACCAGGTCTCGTCGGCGCAGGGCATCTATGTGAAGCAGACCACCGGCGATCTCATCCTCGGCAACATCGCCGCCGGCAATGCGATCCACCTCGCCGCGACCGGCAGCATCTACGCCGAGGCCGGCTTCACGGACCGCTCCGCGATCCACATCCTTGGCACCGACCTCGACCTGCGCGCCGGCGGCAGCATCGGCTTCAACGGCGGGGCCTCCTAGCCGCTGCAGGTGAACATCTCCGGCGCGGTGACCGGCTCGGCGGTCGGCGACGTCAGCATCCTCGCGGTCACCGGCGATCTCGCGGTCGGCACCAGCGGCCCCTATGGGGCGCTGACGGCTGGCGGCGCGTTGACGCTGAACGTGGCGCGCGGCGCGCTCACCATCAATACTGGCATCACCAGCGACGGCCTGATGCAGCTGCTCGCCAATCGCGGCATGACCTTCGCGGCCGGCACCAGTGCGGCGCCGGTGGTTGCGACCAGCAGCACGGGCGGCGTGACGCTGGTTGCCGCGACGCTATCGATGGGCGCCTATTCGGCCATCAACGCGCCCGGGTTGATCTCGGTGACCACCACGGGCGATGCGACGATCGGCCAGCTGAATTCCTCGCTGTCCTACGCTGCCGCCTCGAACGCCCCGTCGATCATCGTCACCGCCGGCGGCGTCGCCTCGCTCGGTGCGATCATCGACAATGGCGACGGCCAGACCAAGTTCATCGCCTCCGGCGCGGGCGCCGAGCTCTCGCTGAGCGCATCGAACGGCATCGGCAGTGCGACCGGGCGGTTTACCTTAAGTGCCGCGCGGCTGTCTGCGAGCGCGAGCGCCGGCGATATCTACGTCAAGGTTCTCGCTGACACCGAGGTGAGCCTGCTGTCCGCGGTGAAGGGCAGTGTGGACATCATCGGCACCGGCGGACTGAGGCTCGACCAGGTGCTGGCGGGCACGGCGACCGGCGCGAGCGGATCTTTCCGCGCCGTCGCGAACAATGGCAGCATCCTCATCGGCACAGCCGACAGCAGCGGTTCGCAGATGGTCCACGCGACCCAGAATGTGACGTTCAAGTCGCTCGCGGCCACCGGCAATAGCGGCGACGTCGGCAACATCAACGTCACCGCCGACACCGGCTTCATCCTGGCGCAGACGGTGACGTCGGGCGGTGTGACCACGTACGGCTCGGTCTCGGCCCATGGCTC
>NZ_AJQF01000153.1:0-18496 GCF_000261705.1 Bradyrhizobium genomosp. III
CGTCGGCACGACACTGGGTGCGACGGCGAGCCAGGGTGGCATCACCTTCCAGACCGCGCAGAGCGGCGGCACGCTGACCATTCGCGCCCGCGACAACGTCACCTTCAACGCGCTGACGGCGACCGGCATCAACGGCGATGCCGGCAGCATCAACGTCACCGCCGACACTGGCTTCATCCTGGCGCAGACGGTGACCTCGGGCGGTGCGACCACGATGGGCTCGGTTTCGGCCCATGGCTCCGCGAGCCTCGTTGCGGCCACGACCATCAGCGGCAACACGCTCGCGGCTTCGACGGGCTCGGGCCTGCTGACTGCCGCCGGCCCGATCAACTGGAACGTCCTCAATGTCGGGACGACGCTGGTCGCGACCGCGGGGCAGGGCAGCATCACCTTCCAGACCGCGCAGAGCGGCGGCACGCAGACCATCCACGCCCATGACAACGTCACCTTCAATGCGTTGACGGCGACGGGCATCAATGGCGATGCCGGCAGCGTCAACGTCAACGCGGACAACGGTTTCATCCTCGCGCAGACCGTGATTTCAGGCGGCGCGCCGACGCTCGGCTCGGTCTCGGCCCACGGCTCGGCGAGACTGATCGCGGCGGGTGCGAACACCGGGCATAACCTCACGGCCACCGCCGGCAATGCAGTCCTCAGCGGCACGGTCGTTCATTGGGATAATCTCAACGTTGGCGGCACGCTCGACGTCACCGCGACAACCGGAGGGATCACCGTCGGCACCGCCATCAGCGGCGGCACGCAGACCCTGCATGCCGTGAACGACGTCGTCTTCAGCCAGCTCACCACGACGGGGATCCCGGGCGATGCCGGCGATCTCAACATCAAGTCCGACACGGGCTCGCTCCGCGGCGGATCGATCTCCGCCCACGGCGACACGCATTTCGATGTGGTCGGACCGGTCTCGCTCGACCGGATCAGCGGCGACGTCGTCAAGATGACCTCGTCGGGTGATTTGACGATCAACTGGGTCAGCGTCGTGCGGGAGCTCGACCTCGCGGCCGATACGATCAACGTCAAGGGCGAGCAGATCCGTTCGAACCCGGCGGTCCCGCTGATCCTGAACGTCACCGGCTACAACGGCGGCGTTGCGAAGTCCGCCAACATCTCGATCGACCCCGACCACATCATCGTCAACCAGTTCAGGGTGGTGGACGCGACCTTCTGGACCGATGCGCCGGCCGTCTCGATCCTGAACGGCTACGTGCCGGGCCAACTCATGCTCACCACGGCGACCCAGCAGATACTCCTGAACAATCGTACGCCGGCGCCGTCCAATTGGCCGTCGCTGCAGCTGTATCAGCCGGGCGGCGTGTTCACGATGAGCCAGCTCGGCAACGCCAATGTCGGCAATGCCTATGTGGTGTTCTACACCGGCGACGTCTCGGCGACCGTCACCAATTACGGCCCGACCCACAGCTGCTGCAATGTCTTCACCGGTGCCAGCATGGCGCGCAACATCTCGGTCGACGGCGAGGGCAAAGAGAGCATCGAGACCTGGCTCGCGAAGAAGGATGGGGGGACCTTCTACCTGCTCGGTCTCTCCGGCCAGGCGCGGCTCGACGCGCTGCTGACGCCACGGCCGGTCGAGGCCGTCGGCTCCGGCCCCGCCGTTAACGTCGAAGGGCTCAGCGACATGCGCAAGCTGCGCCAGAAGGGGCAGCGTGCGGGACGTCCGGGCTGGAAGGATGCGGCGGTTGAAACGGAAAAGCCGGCCGTTGGCCGTCTCGCACAGGCATGGTAATTGGATTCGGGATGCGGATTCTGGGGGCGTCGTTGGCGATCGGGCTTGCAGCTTGCTGCATCGCCTCCGCGCGCGCCCAGTCGATCAATCCCGGCGTGATCCAGAACGACGTCGACCGGCAGCGGCGGCAGCTCGAGCAGCAGAGCGCGCCGCCCAAGCTCACCGGGCCGGCGGTGATCGGCGGCGAGCGGGAAAAGTCCCAGCTCCTGAAGCCAGGCGGGCCGAAATTTCGCCTGCGCAAGGTCACGTTCGACGAGTCCAAGTTCATCACGCCGGCGGAGCTGGATGAGATCGCGAAGAGATATGTCGGCAAGGACGTCGACATCGCCTCGCTGTTGCAGCTCGTTGCTGACATCAATGCGGTCTATGCCGCGCGCGGCATCGTCACGGGCATCGCGACCCTGCCCGAGCAGGATGCCAAGGGCGGCGTCGTCCGCGTCAAGCTGACCGAGGGACGGCTGCAGAAGACGACCGTCGAGGGCAACAAGCAGACTCGCACCGATTACATCCTCGATCGCGTGAAGGAGCCCGAAGGCGAGGTCCTCGACGTTCCAAAACTCAACCGCGACGTGATCTGGTTCAACCGGACCAACGACGTGCAGATCAAGGCGCTGCTGCAGCCCGGCACGAGCTTCGGCCTCACCGACCTCCAGTTCGCGGTGATCGAGCCGCCGGTCGACACCTTGCAGCTCTTCACCGACAATCAGGGTTCCGAAAACACCGGGCGTTGGGAGGGCGGTGCCTTCTACAAGCGCCACGGATTGTTCGGCGTCGACGACCGCCTGACCTTCTACGGCGTCCGCTCCGACGGCAATCTCAACGGCAATGTCGCCTACAGCATCCCGGTCAATCCCTGGGGCGGCCGCGCCGGCGTCAGCTATACCGAAGGCAAGATCAAGATCGTCCAGGGGCCGTTCGTCGCGCTCGACGTCACCGGTCGCTCGAGCCAGGCCGCTGTCAATTTCAGCCAGCCGGTCTGGGTGACGCAGGACTGGCTGGTGCTGCTCAACGCGGCCTTGACCGAGGGCAAGACCGTCAGCCGCTTTGCCACGGTCGCCGTCACCGACGACCACTACGACAAGACCACGGCTGGAATCTCGGTGACCAAGTCCGGCAACACCTATTCGATCACGGTCTCGCCGGCAGTGAACTACATCGCGTGGCATGACTATGTGCTCGGCAACAACCGCGCGTTCAACACCTATACCGGCTCGCTGATCGCGACGAGCGCCGCAGGGCCCCAGAACTTCAGCGCCAATGTGCTGGCGAGCTGGCAGTACACGCAGGAGAAGCTGCTGCCGGGCGATCAGATCTTCTCGATCGGCGGCCCCACCACCGTACGCGGTTATCCCTCCAATGCGGCCTCCGGCGACAGCGGCTATTATCTCAGCGCCGAGCTGCACTACAACTGGTCGCAATGGCTCAGGGGTTTCGACACCTACATCTTCACCGATTGGGGCGCGGTGTATTCGACCTTCCCCGGCGTCACCGAAATGGCCTCGGTCGGCGTCGGTTTCTCCTGGACCTATGCGCAGTTCATGACCTTCGAGGCAAATTACGCGACGCCACTGAAGATGGCGGTCTCGACCCAGAACCATTACGAGGCCTATGGCCGCGTCATCTTCCGCCCGCTGCTGATGTTCCAGAAGCCGGAGCCACCCGCGCCTGTGGCGGCGGTGGCCGGCCGGAGCAGGTCGTAGCGGAAGGTTGTGCCCGCTCTCTCCGCCGTCATTGCGAAGAGCCCTTGCGATCCTGGATTGCTTCGCCTCGCTCGCAATGACGGATGGATCGACTGCCGATATCTGACTGGCGAGTTGGGGCGCGATCCGCTTAACGCCGCATTGTAAACTCGTCCGCGCCGCGCCGGTGCTCCCATTTCGCCTGCTCCAGCTCGGGCTGGTCGCATTCGGCTTCCGGATAGCCGATGCAGAGATAGGCGATGAACTTCCAGGTATCGGGCACGTCGAGGACGACGTGGATGCGATCCGGGTTGAGGATTGAGACCCAGCCGATGCCGATGCTTTCGGCGCGCGCGGCGAGCCACATCGCGGTGATGGCGGCGACCACGGAATACTCGGTCGTCTCCGGCATGGTCGCACGGCCGAGGCCGTGGCCGATGTCGCTGGCCTTGTCGGCGAACACGGCGAGGTGACCGGGGGCCTGCTCAAGGCCCGACAGTTTCAGCGTGGCGTAGCGGGCTGCGCGTTCGCCGGAATAGCAATTCAGTGCGTCGGCGTTGCACGCCGTGAAATCGTCGATGATGGCGCGACGTCGCGCAGCATCATCGACGGTGACGAAGCGCCAGGGCTGGCTGAGGCCGACCGAGGGCGACAGGCAGGCGGTCTCGATCAGGCGATCGATGGCGCCGGCCGGCAGCGGGTCGGTTCGAAAGCGGCGGACGTCGCGGCGCCACACGAACAGCTCGCGCAAGTGCTGACGGAAGGTGTCGTCGAACTCGACCATGAGATCAGCCTCCCATCCGGAAGGATGCCGCGACCAGCAGAATGAGAATCTCGCCGATCTGCTCGAACGCACCGAGGATGTCGCCGGTCTGCCCGCCGATCTGGCGCACGGCAAGCCGCGCCAGCAACAGGCCGGCGAGCGACAGCAGGATCAGGCCGACCAGCGCCTTGCCCGGCCCCAACGCGAGAGCGAGCGCGAGCGTTCCAAGAGCGAAGGCGATGGCGACGCTGCGGCCCGGCGGCGATCCCGCGCTCGCCGACAGCCCGTCAGGCCGCGCTGGCGGTACCAGTGACATGAAGGCCGGCACGCCCGCGCGGGCGGCGGCGTGCGCGGCGCAAAGCGCAAATGCCACCAGCAAGGGATCGGCGATCGCCGCGAGTGCGCTCCAGCGCAGGCCGAACGACAGGATCAGCGCGCAGACGCCGTAGGTCCCGATCCGGCTGTCGCGCATGATCTCGAGCTTGCGCTCGCGCGTGCGGCCGCCGCCGAGCCCATCGGCCGTATCGGCAAGACCGTCTTCGTGCAGCGCGCCGGTGATGAGGGCGGTCGTGGCCAGTGCGAGCAGGGCGGCAATGTTCGGCGTCAGTCCGAAGCGGATGGCGACCTTGTAGACGAAAGCGCCGGCAAGGCCGACCAGCAGTCCGGCCACGGGTAGCGCCCATGTCGCACGCGCGACGGCGCCATCGGCCGCGGGCTTGGACGATGCCACGGGAAGGATCGTGACGAACGACGCCGCCATCCTGAGATCGGCGACCATGTCCTTGAAGAGTTCGGAGCGCGGCATCATTTCAATTTCATGGGCAAACCGGCGACGACGAACTCGACCTCGTCGGCGGCTTCGGCGATGATCTGGTTCATGATGCCGGCGGCGTCGCGATAGCTGCGCGCCAGCGCGTTGTCGGGGACGATGCCGAGACCGACTTCGTTGGACACGAAGACGACGGGGCTTTTCAGGCGGGGCAGGGCGGCGGCGAGTTCTCCGACTTCGCGCTCCCAGTCGCGCTCGGCATGCATCAGGTTGGAGAGCCACAGCGTCAGGCAGTCCACGAGCGTTGCGCCGCCACCGTCGGTCGCGATCAGCGCGGGGACGAGATCGAGCGGCACCTCGCGCTCGATCCAGTCCGTTCCGCGGCGCGCGCGGTGCTTGGCGATCCGCGCTTCCATTTCGCTGTCAAGCGCCTCAGCCGTCGCGACATAGACGGGCCGCCCGGGGAAGGCGCGCGTGCGCATTTCCGCACGCTTGCTCTTGCCCGATCGCGCTCCGCCCGTGATCAAGATGACGGCCATAAAGGTCTCCTGTAAGCCTGACTAATCACCAAACGCGGCCAAAGACAAAGCCGAAATCAGCCGGGCGGGGGCTTGCACTCTGCCTTCGCTTTGCGCAACAGGGGCGGGACAGGAGGCGTGTGTGGGCTTTGCGGGCGCGATGGTGGTGGCGATGGCGGTGGATGCCCTCCTGGGCTGGCCGTCTTGGCTGTTCGCGCGGATCGGTCATCCCGTGACCTGGCTGGGTCGGCTGATCGGTGCAATTGATCGCGGCTGGAATCGCGGGTCAGATCCGCCGGCGCTCCGCCGCGCTGCTGGTGTCGCCGGATCGCTCCTGGTGATCGCATTTTCCGTTGCGATCGGCTGCGCGCTTCAGGCCTTGCTTTCCTCGAGTTGGATCCAAATCGTGCTGGTCGGTATCCTGGCCTGGCCGCTGGTTGCGCTGCGCTCGCTGCATGATCACGTGGCCGCCGTCGCAAATCCATTGCTGGCTGGCGATATCGCCGCCGCGCGCGACGCGGTTTCGCGGATCGTCGGCCGCGATCCCGCAGCGCTCGATGAAGCCGGCATCGCGCGCGCGGCGATCGAGAGCCTTGCGGAAAATGCCTCCGACGGCATCGTGGCGCCGGTGTTCTGGGGCGCGTTGTTCGGCCTGCCGGGCATCCTCGGCTACAAGGCGATCAACACGCTGGACTCCATGATCGGCCATCGCAACGAGCGGCACGAGGCCTTCGGCTGGGCGGCGGCGCGCATCGACGATGTCGCCAATTTCATTCCGGCGCGGCTGACCGGATTTTTGTTCGTGCTGCTAGCGCCGCGGCGATCGGAGGCGTTGTCGTGCATGACGCGCGACGCACGGCGTCACCGCTCGCCCAATGCCGGCTGGCCGGAGGCGGCCATGGCGGGGGCGCTTGGCGTCCGGCTCAGCGGCCCCCGCATCTATCACGGCAGCGCGACCGACGAGCCTTGGCTCAACGAGGGCGCGCGCGATCCGCGCGCCGCTGATATCGCCGAGGCACTGACGGTCTACCGCCGCGCCATGGTGCTGCTCGCTGGCACCCTTGCGATCCTGGCTTTCGCATGAAAGAACGGGACATGCGCGAGCACGGTGGAAATCTGGATCTGGCACAGCAGCGTTTCGGCGGACGCGCGGAAGATTGGATCGATCTGTCGACAGGAATCAACCGGCTGCCTTATCCCGTCGGCGAGATCGATGCGCACTATTGGAATGCGCTGCCCTCGCAATCCGACATCAACGCCCTGCATCAGGCGGCGCAGCATGCCTATCGCACCAGCGCACCGATCGTTGCGATGGGCGGCGCGCAGGCTGCCATTCAATTGCTGCCGCAGCTGTTACGAACCGGCCGCGCCCACATCATCGGACCGACCTACAATGAATACGCAGGGGTTCTGTCGGCCGCAGGCTGGGATGTCCAGGAGGTCAGGGAACTCGACGCGCTGGCGGGCGCGGATCTTGCGGTGATCGTCAATCCCAACAACCCCGGCGGACAGCATCGTGCACCAAAGGATCTGCTCGCACTGCTGCCGCGCGTCGGCCGCCTCGTCATCGACGAGAGCTTCGTCGACGCCGTTTCGCAGCTGTCGCTTGCATCGGAAGCCGATCGACCGGGACTGCTGATCCTGCGCTCGTTCGGAAAGTTCTATGGCCTTGCCGGCCTGCGGCTCGGCTTCGCGATCGGCAATGCCGCCGACATTGGCAAGCTTGCGTCGATGTCGGGTCCATGGCCGGTTTCGGGAGCGGCGATCGCGATCGGCTGTCGCGCGCTGCGCGACGACGCCTGGGCTGAGACCACGTCAGCGCGACTTGCCCGGGACTGTGTTCGCCTCGATGCCATAGCGCAAGCGCAAGGCTGGATGCTGCTTGGGGGGACGCCGCTGTTCCGTCTCTACGAGACACCCGACGCGCTCGCCGCGCAAGACAGACTGGCACAAAGCCAGATCTGGTCGCGCGTCTTCGCGCAAAAGCCGACATGGCTTCGGCTCGGGCTTCCCGGCAGCGAAGCCGAATGGATGCGCCTTGCCGAGGTGCTAGCGCGCTAGCGCAAGCAGACCTTCGACGTCGAGATGCTTTTCGATGTGGTCGGCCAGCGCATCGAGCGCACTCTCGACCCGGGCGTGGTAGGGCTCGTTGCCAGCGGGAATGTCGAGCTTTGCGAGGTACGCCTTGCGGAAATCATCCGACGTGAACAGGCCGTGCAGGTAGCTGCCCTGCACGCGGCCATCGCGCGAGATCGCGCCTTCGGTCTCGCCGTTCAGTGTCGCAAACGGGCGCGCACGATCGGGCCCATCGGTACGGCCGATGTGAATTTCGTACGCCTCGATCGGCTGATCCGTGGCGGCATGCACAGCCGTAACCCGCGTCAGCGTCTTCTGCGGACTCATCACCGTGTCCACATCCAGCAGCCCGAGCCCCGCCGTGTCGCCTGCGGGACCTTCAATCCCCTCTGGGTCCGCAACGCTGCGCCCGAGCATCTGATAGCCGCCGCAGAGGCCGAGCACATAGCCACCCCTGCGGTGATGTGCGAGCAGATCGATGTCCCAGCCTTGCGTGCGCAGGAAGGCGAGATCGCCGCGGGTGGATTTCGAGCCGGGAACGATGACGAGGCGGACATCGCCTGGGATGGCTTCGCCGGGGCGTACCATCACGAGATCGACGCCCGGCTCGAGCTTGAGCGGATCGAGATCGTCGAAATTGGCGATCCGCGACAGCGCGAGGCAGGCGATCTTGCATTGGCCCGGCTTGCGCGCGTCGCTGAGGCCCAGCGCATCCTCGGCCGGCAGCTCGCCGGCGCGGGCGAACCAGGGCAGCACGCCAAGGCCGCGCCACGCGGTCTTTTGCTCGATCAGCCTGTAGCCGTCGTCGAACAGGGTGGGATCGCCGCGGAACTTGTTGATGACAAAACCCCGGATTATCGCGGCATCGTCGGGGTCGATCACCGTCTTGATGCCGACGAGCTGGGCGATGACGCCGCCGCGGTCGATGTCGCCGATCAGCACGACCGGCACGTCGGCCTTGCGCGCAAAACCCATATTGGCGATGTCGGCCTTACGCAAATTCACCTCGGCCGGACTGCCGGCGCCTTCCACCAGCACCAGATCGGCGCGTGCCTTCAGCCGCTCAAAGCTCTCCAGCACCGCGCCCATCAGCGAGGGCTTCATCGCGGCGTAGTCACGCGCGCGCGCAGTCGCGATGCGCTTTCCGTGGACGATCACCTGCGCGCCGACATCGGTCTCGGGCTTGAGCAGCACGGGGTTCATGTCGGTGTGCGGTTCGACGCCTGCTGCCAGCGCCTGCAGCGCCTGGGCGCGGCCGATCTCGCCGCCATCGATGGTGACGGCGGCGTTGTTCGACATGTTCTGCGGCTTGAACGGCAGCACGCGCAGGCCGCGCCGCGTGAAGGCACGCGCAAGGCCTGCGACGATGAGCGACTTGCCCACGTCCGAGCCGGCCCCCTGGATCATCAATGCGCGCGCCATCGAACTCAGAACTCGACGCCGGCCTGCGCCTTGATGCCGGAGCGGAAGGGATGCTTGACCAGCGTCATCTCGGTGACGAGATCGGCGATCTCGATCAGCTCGTCCTTGGCGTTGCGCCCGGTGAGGACGACATGCGTCATCGGCGGCTTCGAGGTGGTCAGAAACTCGACGACCTCGGCGATGTCGAGATAGTCGTAGCGCAGCGCGATGTTGATCTCGTCGAGCACGACCATGCGCAAGCTCTCATCGAGGATCAGCTCCTTGGCCTTCTCCCAGCCGGCGCGCGCGGCGGCGATGTCGCGGGCGCGGTCCTGCGTCTCCCAGGTAAAACCTTCACCCATGGCGTGGAACTGGCAGAGGTCGCCGAAATGGCCGGTGAGCAGGCGTCGCTCGCCGGTATCCCAGGCGCCCTTGATGAACTGCACGACCGCACAGGGGAAGCCATGGGCGACGCAGCGGACGATCATGCCGAAGGCCGAGGAGGACTTGCCTTTGCCGGCGCCGGTGTGGACGATGATGAGGCCCTTTTCGCCGCTCTTGGTCGCCATGATCTTGTCGCGGGCGGCCTTCTTCTTCGCCATTTTCGTGGCGTGGCGGGCGTCGGTTTCCTCGGCCGTTTTTGTATCCGGTTCAGGCGTCATCGGTCCCGGTCCTTCGGCTTGACAAGTGGCGGCCACCGGCAAATGGTGGCCCGGCGTTGGTTCCTGTCCTATGACAGGCGAAGAGGGAATGCGATAGGGTCCGAATCGGCAAGATTTGGGTCCAAAATGCAGCCGCCCCCGCGACCGTGACCGGAGAGATGCCCGAAGCCACTGATTCCCGCGGGAATCGGGAAGGCGGGGATCGAAGGGCAAAACCCTGCTCCGCAAGCCGGGAGACCTGCCAGCGCGGACGAGTTTTGGACCGGCGGACGGGGTGCTCCGCGACGGGGAAACGGGCCTCGAAAAGAGCGGTCCGTGTGCCTCATCGCCTCCCGCTGTTATCTGGAAGAGGCGATGACCGTCACACTTCACGTCTGCATCACCTGCCGTGCCGGCGAGGCGCCCGCCGAGGGCGAGGCGACGCCCGGCAAGCGCCTGCATGGGGCGATCCTCGACGCCGGCGTGCCCGAGGGCGTCAATGTGGTTCCCGTCGAATGCCTGTCGGCCTGCAATCAGGGCTGCTCGGTCGCGCTCAGCGCGCCCGGCCGCTGGTCGTATGTCTATGGCCGCCTGTCGGATGCGAATGCGCAGGATGTGGTCGCGGGCGCGGCGGCCTATGCGGCGGCGCCGGATGGTCTCGTGCCCTGGCGCAGCCGGCCGGAAATATTCCGCAAGCAATCGCTTGCCCGCATTCCCCCCATTGCCGTCGTGCCGGAGGCCGCCGAATGAACTCGCTCGCAAAAGTCCCTGTGACGGTGGTCACCGGTTTTCTCGGCTCCGGCAAGACGACGCTGATCCAGCATCTGCTCAGCAATGCCGGCGGCAAGAAGCTCGCGGTGCTCGTGAACGAGTTCGGCAGTGAGGGCGTCGACGGCGAGATATTGAAATCCTGCGCCGATGCCAATTGCCCGGAGGAGAACATCATCGAGCTCGCCAATGGCTGCATCTGCTGCACGGTCGCCGACGATTTCATCCCGACCATGGAAAAACTGCTGGCGCGGCCCGTGCGCCCCGATCACATCCTGATCGAGACCTCGGGCCTGGCGCTGCCGAAGCCGCTGCTGAAGGCATTCGACTGGCCGGAGATCCGCTCGCGCATCACCGTCGACGGCGTGATCGCGCTCGCGGATGCCGAGGCTGTCGCCGCCGGCCGCTTTGCACCGGATCCTGATGCCGTCGAAGCGCAGCGGGCGGCAGACCAAAATCTCGATCACGAGACGCCGCTGTCGGAGGTGTTCGAGGATCAGATCGCCTGCGCCGATATCGTGCTGCTGACCAAGGCCGATCTTGCGGGCGCGGCGGGGCTTGAAGCGGCCAAGGCGGCGATTATTGCCGAGATGCCGCGCCGCGTGCCGATGCTCCCCGTGACCGACGGCGCGATCGATGCGCGCGTCATCCTCGGTCTCGGCGCCGCCGCCGAGAACGATCTCGCTGCGCGCCCCTCGCATCATGACGGCGAGGAGGAGCACGAGCACGATGACTTCGCCTCCGTCGTGGTCGACCTTCCTGAAGTCGCCGACGTCGATGCGCTGGTCGCATCCGTCCAGAAGCTGGCACGCGAGCAGAACGTGCTGCGGGCCAAGGGTTACATCGCGGTCGCGGGCAAGCCGATGCGGCTGCTGCTGCAGGCCGTCGGCGAGCGCGTGCGCCACCAGTTCGACAAGCCGTGGGGCGCCGGTCACAGGCGGTCGAAGCTCGTCGTGATCGGCGAGCACGGCGATATCGACGAGGCCGCCATCAAGGCAGGACTAGGTATCTGATGCACGTCGTCTTCCGCGAGAGCCGCGGTCTGGAGGAGACCGCGACGCCAAGGGATATCGGCCAGGACCCGGCCGATCTCGTGGTGCTCTCGTATTCGGATTCGGATCTCGCGGCGTTCGCAGCCGGCTGGCGGCGTGGTCGCGAGAACCTGCCGACGCTGCGGCTCGCGAACCTTGCTGAGCTGCGTCATCCGCTGTCGGTCGACACCTATATCGAGCGCACGCTGTCGCAGGCGCGCGGCATTCTGGTGCGGTTGATCGGCGGGGAGTCCTACTGGCCGTATGGGCTTGCGGCCCTGCAACAGCTTGCGAAGGACCGTGGCATTGTGCTGGCCGTGCTGCCGGCCGATGGCCGTGACGACACGCGGCTCGATGCATACTCGACCTTGCCGGTCTCGACGCTGCGCCGGCTCAAGGTGCTCTGCGACACCGGCGGCCCGGTCGCGGCGCAGGCCGCGATTGCACAGCTCGCGCTGGCCTCGGGCCTCTATGCCGGGCCAGTTATCGGCGAGACGACCGTGCCCGAGATGGGGTTCTACGATCCCGCGCGTGGTGTCATTGCTGCGCCGGTGGGCGGCGAGGGCAGGCCGCGCGCGCTGGTGACGTTCTATCGCTCCTATCTCACCGCTGCCGACACCGGCCCGGTCGATGCCCTGATCGCGACGTTGCGTCAGAAGGGATTTGACACTTGTGGCGCGTTCGTCACGTCGCTGAAGGCTGCGGGCGTTGCGGATTGGCTGCGCGCGTATCTTGCGCAAAATCCTCCGGCGGCGATCGTCAATGCGACGGCGTTCTCGGCCATGGGCGACGACGGCACGACACCATTCGACGCCGCATCCTGTCCGGTGTTTCAGGTCGCGCTCTCCACCGCGCGGCGCGAGGACTGGGTGGACTCGCTGCGCGGCCTGTCGCCCGGCGATCTCGCGATGCATGTGGTGCTGCCCGAGGTCGATGGCCGCCTGTTCGCGGGCGTGGTGAGCTTCAAATCGGAGGGGATGCGTGACCCCGATCTGCAATTTTCGCGTCTTGCGCACGGCGCCGATGAAGGGCGCGTGACGGCCGTCGCCGCGCGCGTCGCGGCCTGGCGGGGCCTCGCGGAGAAGCCAGCTGCCGAGAAGCGCATTGCGATCGTGCTCTCGAATTATCCGGGCCGGCCGCATCAGATCGCGCATGCGGTCGGTCTCGATGCGCTGGCTTCGGTCGAGGCACTGGTGTCGGATCTCGCGGAGGCCGGCTTCGATGTTGCGCCGGTCCACACCCTTGGCGAGACGCTGCTCAAGCGGCAACTGACCTGGGACGTTGCCGATTACCGCGCGGCGCTTTCGCGCCTGCCGCAAGTCTTGCAGGATGATCTCGCGCAAGCCAGGGGCGCGCCGGAGGATGATCCGAGCTGCCAGGACGGCGCGTTTCAATTCGCGGCCGTCGCTTGCGGCAAGTCGATCATCGCGGTTCAGCCGGAACGCGGCGATGCGACCACGCGCGATATCGATTATCACGATCTCGCCCGCACGCCGCGCCACGCCTATGTCGCGTTCTATCTCTGGCTCCGGCAGCAGGCCTGCGATGCCGTCGTGCATATGGGCGCACATGGCACGCTGGAATGGCTACCCGGAAAATCCGTGGCGCTGTCATCGCACTGCTGGCCGGAAGCCCTGATCGGCGATCTCCCGATCATCTATCCCTTCATCGTCAACGATCCCGGCGAGGCCGCGCAGGCGAAACGGCGCATTGGCGCCGTCACCATCGGCCATTTGCCGCCGCCGCTGGAAACATCCTCGGTGCCGGCGGCCCTGCGCCGGCTCGAACGACTTCTCGACGAATATTCGACCGCTGATGGTCTCGATCCCGCGCGCCGCCAACGGCTGATTGCCGCGATCCGCGACGAGGCGCGCGTGGCAGGCCTCGAAGACGATCTCGGTTTGGATGCCTCGGCCGCGCCCGCCGAAGCCATTCCGCGGATTGATCGCTTCGTCTGCGATCTCAAGGAAAGCCAATTCGGGGACGGCCTGCACGTATTCGGCCGCGGCGCCTGCGGTGAGGCGGAGCGCGGAGCGCTGCGCGCCGCGCTTGCCGGCCAGCGCGTTGCGCCGGGACCGTCGGGCTCGCCCTATCGCGGCCGTCAAGACGTGCTGCCGACCGGGCGCAATCTCTTTGCGGTCGATCCGCGCGCCGTGCCGACGCCGTCGGCACATGCGCAGGGGATAAAACTCGCCGAAGAGCTGCTGCGCCGCCATCTGCAGGATCACGGCGACTGGCCGAAGGGGCTCGTCGTCGATCTCTGGGGTTCGGCAACGATGCGCACCGCGGGCGAAGAGTTCGCGATGGCGCTGCATCTGGCCGGCCTTGCGCCGCGCTGGGATCACGCCTCCGGCCGCGTCACCGGCTACGACATCGTCGCGCCGGCCGAGCTCGGCCGTCCCCGCATCGACGTCACGCTGCGCGTGTCCGGCCTGTTCCGCGACGTCTTCTCAGGCCTTGCGCAATTGTTCGAGGCCGCCTCCGAAGCGCTTGCGGCGCGCGAGGACGAGGGCGACGAGAATCCGTACCGCCACCGCGCCTCCCGCGTGTTCGCGCCGCGTCCCGGACAATACGGCGTGGGCCTATCCGCGATCCCCGATGCCTTCACGCCGGAGACCCGCGAGGCAGCCGGTGAAGCCTGGCTGGCGGCATCGTCCTGGGCGTTCTCGGCCGACGGCGAGATGCAGCCGAATCGCGCCGGCATCGAACAGCGCCTCGCTGCGGCCGATGGCTTTGTCCATGTCCAGGACTTGCCGGAGACCGATTTGCTGCTCGCGGCCGACTATGCCGCGCATGAAGCCGGCGTTGCGGCCGCGGCCGCGCATCTCGGCGCGGCAGGGCCGGCGCTCTATCATCTCGACACGACGCGTCCCGAGCAGCCGCATGCGCGCACCCTGACCGAGGAAATCGCGCGTGTCGTCCGTGCGCGTGCCGCGAATCCGGCCTGGATCGCAGGCATGATGCGTCACGGCTTTCGGGGCGCTGCCGAAATCACCGCGACACTGGAGCACATGGCCGCTTTCGCGCATCTCGCCGGCGCCGTGCCGCCGCATCTGTTCGATCTCTACTACGATGCAACGCTCGGCAATGATGACGTCCGCGCTTTCATGGCGCGTGAAAATCCGTCCGCGCTCGCCGCGATGGAAATCTGTTTTGCGCGCCTGCACGATGCGGCGCTTTGGCAAACGCGCCGCAATTCGATCGCCGCGGCGCTGCGGGAGGCCTCATGAGCGCGGCCACGGTCAAGGGCTGGTGTCCCGGCGCGCTGCGCCCGATGCTCTCGGGCGACGGGCTCGTGGTGCGCGTGCGTCCGTTCGGTGGACGGCTGGAAGCACCGCAAATTTCCGGACTTGCCGAGCTCGGCGGGCAACACGGCAATGGTCTGATCGACGTGACGAGCCGCGCCAATCTGCAGATCAGGGGCGTCAGTGAAGCAGGCCATAGGCCGTTGATCGACGGCCTTGCACGATTGGCGCTGCTCGATCCCGATCCGGCTACTGAAGCCCGTCGCAACATCCTCGTCACGCCGTTCTGGCGCGCTGGCGACGCAACACAATCGCTTGCCGCCGAGCTGGAAGAAGCGCTCGAGGATAATGCGCTCGCGCTTCCAACGAAGTTCGGCTTCGCCATCGATGACGGGACCTCGCGCGTGCTCGCCGGCGATTCCGCCGACATCCGCATCGAGCGCGATCGCACAGGCCGTCTCCTGGTGCGGGCCGATGGCGCAAAGCTGGGCCGCTCCGTCGCACGCGGAGAAGCCGTAAGCACGGCGCTCGCGCTCGCAAGCTGGTTCCTGGTCTCCGGCGGCGCGACGGGCGGGCGAGGGCGCATGGCGGCCCACATCGCGTCCGGCGCGGCATTGCCTCAATCGCTGCGCGGCGAGATCGAGCCCGCGCCTGTGATGGCCGCCTCGCGTCCCGGGCACTATCCGCAAGGCGCGATGGTCGGCGTCGCGTTCGGGCAGATGCTGCACACGACGCTGCATCAGTTCGCCGGTTGTGGACATGCGCTGCGCATGACGCCCTGGCGGATGGTGCTGAGCGAAGGCAAGCGCGAGATGCCGAGCGCGCCGGGCCTGATCACCGAGCCCTTTGATCCCGCGCTGCGCGTCATCGCCTGCAGCGGCGCGCCGCGCTGCCGCGAAGCCCATTCCGATACGCGTGCGCTCGCAGCAGCGCTCGCCCCGCGCATCGCCGCCGATGCGCGGCTCCACGTCTCCGGCTGCGGCAAGGGCTGTGCCCATTCCGGCACGGCCGCGGTCACGCTGGTTGCGACGCGCGCCGGATTCGACCTCGTCCGTGACGGCTCGATCCGCGACGAGCCGGTGCTGCGCGACCTGAACGGCGCCGACATCGTCAGCGACCCCTCCATTCTGGTGGGAGGGAATTGATGCCGCACACCTACGAGACCGATGGCGCGGCGATCTACCGGCAGTCCTTCGCCACCATCCGGGCCGAGGCCGATCTTGCCCGCTTCACGCCGGACGAAGAGCGGGTCGTGGTGCGGATGATCCATGCCGCCGGCATGGTCGGCCTGGAGGCGCATATCCGCTTCACTCAGGGCATGGCGACCGCTGCGCGCGCCGCCTTGCAGAGAGGCGCGCCGATCCTGTGCGACGCGCGCATGGTCTCGGAAGGGATTACGCGCGCGAGGTTGCCGGCAGCCAATGCCGTCATCTGCACGCTCGGCGACGAGGCCGTTCCAGCGCTGGCGCAATCCATGCGCAGCACCCGCTCGGCCGCGGCGCTGGAGCTGTGGCGGCCGCATCTCGATGGCGCGATCGTTGCGATCGGCAATGCGCCGACCGCGCTGTTTCATCTGCTCAACATGCTGGAGAACCGTGACTGCCCACGGCCCGCGGCGATCATCGGCTGTCCCGTCGGATTCGTCGGCGCTGCCGAATCCAAGGCCGCGCTGATGGCCGATCCGCCGGCGCCGGCGCTGACGGTCGAGGGCCGCCTCGGCGGTTCCGCGATTACCGTTGCCGCCGTGAACGCCTTGGCGAGCCGGAGCGAATAGCGATGGGGCGCATCATCTGCTGCGGTCTCGGCCCTGGCGATCCTGATCTGATGAGCGTGCGCGCCAATCGCACCGTGCGCGCCGCAAGCCACGTCGCCTATTTCCGCAAGAAGGGCCGGCCGGGCCAGGCGCGGCGCATCGTCGAGGGCATGCTGGCGGCCGATGTCACCGAATATCCCATGGAATATCCGGTCACCACCGAGATCGCCTTCGACAGCGCCGAGTACGTGCAGCTGCTGGCGGGCTTCTACGACGAGTGGGCGGAGCGTCTGGCGCGGCTTTCGCGCGCGGTCGACGTCGTCGTGCTCTGCGAGGGCGACCCTTATTTCTACGGCTCCTTCATGCATCTGCACACGCGCCTGCAAGGCCGCGTCGAGATCGAGGTGATCGCGGGCATTCCCGGCATGGTCGGTTGCTGGAACGGCGTCGGGCAGCCGATCGCGCTCGGCGATGACGTGACGACCGTGCTGATGGGAACGCTGGCCGAGGACGAGCTCGAGCGGCGCATGCGCGATTCCGATGCGGTTGTCGTCATGAAGACCGGGCGCAATCTCGCAAAGGTGCGCCGCGCGCTCAGCTCAGCCGGCCGGCTCGATGATGCCTGGCTGGTCGAGTGCGGCACCATGGCGGGCGAGCGCGTGGTGCGGCTTGCCGAGGTCGACGGCGCCGACTGTCCTTACTTCGCGATCGTGCTGGTACACGGCAAGGGCCGGCACCTGGACGCCGCCGAATGACGGGCACGCTGACCATCGCGGGCCTCGGGCCGGGCAGCGATGCTCTGGTGACGCCCGAGGTCACGGCTGCGCTGGCCTCCGCAACCGATATTCTGGGCTATGCGCCCTATGTCGCGCGCGTGCCCGCGCGCGCTGGGCTCAAGCTGCATCCCTCGGATAACCGCGAGGAGCTGCAGCGCGCGAGCGAAGCCCTGCGGCTTGCCGCAGACGGCGGGCAGGTCGTCGTCGTCTCCTCCGGCGATCCCGGCGTCTTCGCGATGGCCTCTGCCGTGTTTGAGGCGCTCGAACAGGCGCCGCAATGGCGGAATCTTTCGATTCGCGTGCTGCCTGGCATCACGGCGATGCTGGCAGCTGCCGCGCGCGCGGGCGCGCCGCTCGGCCATGATTTCTGCGCGATCAATCTCTCCGACAATCTCAAGCCGTGGGCAGTCATCGAGAAGCGGCTGCGGCTCGCCGCCGAAGCTGATTTTTCGATTGCGATGTACAATCCGCGCTCGGCAAGTCGGCCGGAAGGATTCGGCCGCGCGCTCGCGGTGCTGAAGGACGCCGGTTGCGGCGAGCGCCTCGTGATTTTTGCGCGCGCGGTCAGCACAGCTGACGAGAGGATCGAAACTGTCACGCTGCACGAAGCTCGGCCCGAGATGGCCGACATGCGGACGCTGGTGATCGTCTGCAATTCGCAGACGCGCCGGGTCGGCCGCTGGGTCTATGCGCCGAGGCGGGTAGAATGACCGAGCCACCGCATGATCTCGGCCACGCTCTCGACCCGCGGCCGCTCGGGCAGCTTCGGCCGCGAGATCATGATCACGGGCAGGCCGAGCATGCGGGCCGCGTCGATCTTGGCGCGCGCGCCATCGCCGCCGGAATTGCGGGCGACGATCCAGCCGATGCCGCGTTCGCGCATCATCTCCAATTCACCGTCCAACGTGAACGGTCCACGCGACACGATCACATCGGCGGCGAAGGGCAGCGGCGATTCCGGCGGATCGACGAACCGCAGCGTGTAGGCATGCTGCGGCTTCGTCGCGAACGGCGCGATATGCTGGCGGCCGATGGCGAGGAACACGTTTGCGGGCGGCTCGGGCAGCGCCGCGGCCGCGGCGCTGACATTCGCGACCTCAATCCAATTGTCGCCGGACATCCCGGTCCAAGGCGAGCGCTCCAGCGCGATCAGCGGCGTATCGGTTTCCGCGCACGCCTCGACCGCATTGCGGCTCATCTCCGCAGCGAAAGGATGCGTCGCGTCGATCACATGCGTAATGCCTTCGCTGCGGATGGTGTCGGCAAGCCCGCTCACGCCGCCGAAGCCGCCGATGCGGGTCGGCAGCGGCTGGT
>NZ_AJQF01000154.1:0-11519 GCF_000261705.1 Bradyrhizobium genomosp. III
GCCTGCGCGCGCGATCGCCGCGGCGAGCAGGCTCGCATCGGCAGTTCCGCCCAGAATGAGGGCGCGCGTCATGGCTGATTCCTTGGCTGATCCCTGGCTGACCATCATCGGTATCGGCGAAGATGGCCTTGCCGGGCTGTCCGAAGCAAGCCGAAAGGCGCTCAATGAGGCCGAAACCGTCTTCGGTGGTGCACGGCATCTCGCGCTTGCCGGCGTCGGCAGCCGCGGCCGTCCGTGGCCGGTGCCGTTCGACGCCGACGTCGTTCTGAGCAGCCGCGGCCGGCCGACAGTGGTGCTCGCTTCCGGCGATCCGTTCTGGCATGGCGCAGGTGCAGGTCTCGCCGAGAAGCTGCAGACCGGCGAGTGGACCGCGCATTCCGCTCCGTCGACCTTCTCGCTTGCGGCCGCACGGCTGGGCTGGCGGCTCGAATCCGCCGTCTGCCTCGGGCTTCACGCCGCACCGTTCGAACGTCTCGTTCCGCATCTGGCGCGAGGGGCGCGCATCATCTGCCTCGTGCGCGATGGGAAAGCGGCAAGCGATCTCGCAAAATGGTTGAGCGAGCGTGGATGGGGCGCCTCGTCCTTCTGGACGCTCGCCGCACTCGGTGGTCCACGCGAAAGCATCCAAGAACATCGCGCCGACGGTTTCGCCGGTGATCCCGCTGGAAACCTGATCACCGTCGCCGTTGAGGCGAAGGGCACGCATGGTATGCCCCACGCCTCGGGGCGTCCTGACGATCTGTTCGTCCATGACGGCCAGATCACCAAGCGGCCGGTGCGTGCGCTCGCGCTTTCGGCGCTGGCGCCGCGTCCGGGCGAACGGCTGTGGGATATCGGCGCCGGTTCGGGGTCGATCTCGGTCGAGTGGGCGCTGTGCGGCGGGACGGCGACCGCAATCGAGCCGCGCGAGGATCGCGTCGCAAACATCCGCAGCAATGCAGCGGCGTTTGGACTTTCGCACCGGATAACCGTCGTCACGGGGAGGGCGCCTGAAGCTGTTGCTGCACTCGAAGCACCGGATGCGGTCTTCATCGGCGGCGGCCTCGACATCGCGATGTTCGATGCGATCTGGTCGCGGCTTGCACCGGGCACACGGCTGGTTGCACATTCGGTCACATTGGAGACGGAAGCGTTGCTCGGCGATCTGCACCAGCGCCACGGTGGCGAGCTGATGCGGGTCGACATCGCTTATGCTGGCCCGCTCGGCCGTTACCGGTCCTGGGAGGCGGCACGGCCGGTGGTGCAGTGGAGTACGGTCCGATGAAGGTGGCCGGGTTTGGGTTCAGGAGAGATGTCACTCTCGCTTCGCTGCGCGAAGCGCTGCTGGCTGCGGGTGATCCCGAAGGCCTCACTGCGATGGCAACTGTCAGCGACAAGGCCGACGCGGAGCCGTTGAAGCAGCTCGCGCTTGAGTGCGGCCTGCCGATCAAGGCTGTTCCGGCCGACATGTTGGCCAGGATAGCCACGCCGACCCGGTCCAAACTCGTGATGGAGAAGTTCGGCATCGGATCGGTTGCCGAAGCAGCAGCTCTCGCTGCGGCGGGGCCGCGTGCACGGCTGATCTCGGCACGCGTTGTCTCGCGGGATCGCACTGCGACCGCCGCGATCGCGGAAGGAGACGGCGCATGACGGTGCATTTCATCGGGGCAGGGCCGGGCGCGCCCGATTTGCTGACGTTGCGCGGCCGCGACCTGATCGCGGCCTGTCCGGTCTGCCTCTATGCGGGCTCACTGGTCCCCGAAGGCGTGCTGGCGCATTGCCCGCCGGGCGCGCGCATCGTCAATACCGCGCCGCTATCGCTCGACGAGATCATCGCGGAGATCGCCGCCGCGCATGCCGAAGGCAAGGACGTCGCTCGCCTGCATTCCGGCGATCTCTCGGTCTGGTCGGCGATGGGCGAGCAGCTCCGCCGCCTGCGCGCACTCGGTATCCCTTTCACCGTGACGCCTGGCGTGCCGTCCTTCTCCGCCGCCGCCGCCGCTCTGGAGGCTGAGCTGACGCTGCCCGGTCTCGCCCAGACGGTGGTGCTGACGCGCACGCCCGGCCGCGCCAGTGCGATGCCCGAGCGCGAGAAGCTCGCCGCATTCGCCGCGACCGGTGCGGTGCTTGCGATCCATCTGTCGATCCATCTGCTCGACAAGGTCGTCGCCGAGCTCGCGCCGCATTATGGCGCGGATTGCCCGGTCGCCATCGTCTGGCGCGCGAGCTGGCCGGACCAGCGCATCGTCCGCGCCACGCTTGCTACGCTCGATGCTGCCGTCGGCACCGAGATGGAGCGCACCGCGATCATTCTGGTCGGCAGAACGCTTGGTGCTGCGGATTTCGACGAGAGCCGCCTCTATGCCGCCGACTACGATCGTCGCTATCGGCCTGTCGGTGCCGAGCCACGCTTTCCGGAGGCCTCGTGATGGCGGCAGGCTTCGTCATCTCCGCGCCGGCTTCCGGCGTCGGCAAGACCACGCTGACGCTGGCGCTCGCGCGCGCCTGGCGCAATCGCGGATTGAACGTGCAGTGCTTCAAGAGCGGTCCCGATTACATCGATCCCGCCTTCCACGCCGCCGCCACGGGGCGCGCTTCCGTCAACGTCGATAGCTGGGCGATGGACCGCGGGGGCATCGCCCATCTCGTCAGCCGCGGCGCGGACGCCGATGTCGTGCTCGCCGAGGGATCGATGGGCCTGTTCGACGGCGTCGCCGCGCGCGGTGTCTCCGGCACCGGTGCCACCGCCGACATTGCGGAGATGCTGGGCTGGCCGGTGGTGCTGGTGATCGATCCTTCCGGTCAGGCGCAGACCGCGGCGGCGATCGCCGCGGGACTTCGCGATTATCGCCCCGGTGTGCGCCTTGCGGGCGTCGTGCTCAACCGCGTTGCCAGCCCGCGCCACGAAGACCTCGTGCGGCGTGCGCTCAACGATTCCGGCATTGCCGTGTTCGGCGCGCTGCCGCGTCATGCCGAGATCAGCCTGCCGAAGCGACATCTCGGCCTGGTGCAGGCCGAAGAGCAGGGCGAGATCGGCAAGCTGATCGACGAGGCCGCGCGCTTCGTCGCCGAGCATGTCGATCTCGATGCGGTGCTGCGATCGGCTGCCAGCTGGTCGCCGCAACCTGCCGCGAATGGGCTGAACGTGACACCGCCGGGGCAGCGCATCGCGCTGGCCCGCGATGCGGCGTTCTCCTTCGTCTATCCGCATATGCTGGAAGCCTGGCGCGCGGCGGGCGCGGAGATCTCGACATTCTCGCCGCTCTCCGATGAAGCGCCTGACGCGAGCGCCGATGTGTGCTGGCTGCCCGGCGGTTATCCCGAGCTGCATGCCGGCAAGATCGCGGCCAATGCGCGTTTTCGCAGCGGCCTGCGCGCCTTTGCCGAAACGCGGCCGGTGCACGGCGAATGCGGTGGCTATATGGTGCTGGGAACCGCTCTGACCGACGCGGACGGTGTCCGCCACGAGATGACGGGACTGCTTGGCCTCGAGACGAGCTTTGCCAAGCGCCGCATGCATCTCGGTTATCGTCTGGCCGCACTCGCCGCGCCGATGCCGGGACATCGCTCCGGCGCACGCCTGCGCGGCCACGAATTCCACTATTCGACCATTCTTGCCCAGCCTGATACACCGCTGGCCGTCGTGCATGACGCGACCGGCGCGGTCATCGCCGAAACCGGCTCGCAGCGCGGCCACGCCACCGGCACCTTCTTTCATCTGATCGCGGAGGACCGGTGAGCGGATTCGTCTCCTTCATCTCCGCCGGGCCCGGCGACCCCGAGCTTCTCACGCTCAAGGGCGCCGCGCGGCTGCGCGAAGCCGACGTCGTGCTCTATGACGATCTTGCCTCTGGCGCGATCCTCGATCTCGCCCGGCCAGGCGCCAATCTCGTCGCGGTGGGGAAACGGGCAGGGCGTCCCTCGACCAAGCAGCACCACGTCAACCGCCTGTTGGTCGACTATGCCGCAACAGGCGCGCGCGTGGTGCGGCTCAAGTCGGGCGACGCCGGCATTTTCGGCCGGCTCGAGGAGGAGCTAGAGACGCTGCGTGAGGCCGGCATCGGCTACGAGATCGTTCCCGGCGTCACCTCGGCCTGCGTTGCCGCGGCGCAAGCCGGCATCCCCCTGACCCGGCGCCATACATCGCGCCGGGTGCAATTCGTCACCGGTGCCGATGTCACCGGCGAGTTGCCGCCCAACCTGAACTGGGCGGCGCTGGCCGACCCTGAAGCGACGACCGTGGTCTATATGGGCCGGCGCACCTTTCCGGCGCTTGCCGCAAAGTTGATCGCGCACGGGCTCGCTGCGGATACCCCCGCGCTGTTCGCCGAATCCCTCGGACGCCCCGACGAACGGCTGGTCCGCACCACCATCGCCGAGCTTGCCGAGCAGCTTGCGCGCGGCGGGGCCGCCTCGACGGCCGCCGTGATCCTGTTTGGGGCGCTGGCGGGGGATTATCCCACATGACGGCCTTGGCCGCCCTTCGCCCCTTGACGCAGGCTCAGCGAAAGGGGCACACAAGAGAGGCATGGTGCTCGACGCGGCGCAAAGCGCCGGAGCATAATCGGGAATGGGGGTGGGCGGACCCAGTTGCGGCGCCCAAAACCCCAGCCGCCCCCGCGACTGTAAGCGGTGAGGGACTCCGATCAGCCACTGGGCCGCAAGGTCCGGGAAGGCCGGAAATCCCGGGGAACCGCGAGCCAGGAGACCGGCCCTGCACGTTTTGAGGCCAAGGCCGTCGGGTGTGACGGCAGGAAGGAACTGAGCCATGCATATCGAACCCGGGGTCGTGACGGGCGCCAAGCTCGTGTTGAGTTACGCAACCGGCATCGCCGCAGGCGGCGTTGCGCTGAAGCTCGCGGTCGAGACCGTGCGTGAGCAGGGCATCACGTCGTTCGCGGCGCGGACGCTGGCCACCACAGTCCTCGTCTTCACTTTCTTCGAGATCCTGCCGCACTTCCCGGTCGGCGTCTCCGAGGTGCACTTCATTCTCGGCTCGACACTGTTCCTGCTGTTCGGCGCGGCGCCGGCGGCGTTCGGCCTTGCCTTCGGTCTGCTGCTCCAGGGCGTGTTCTTCGAGCCGGCCGACATCCCGCAATACGGCATGAACGTCACCACGCTGCTGGTGCCGCTGTTCGCGATCCAGGCGATCGCCACACGGATCATCTCGCGCAACACCGCCTATGTCGATTTGAAGTATCGGCAGGCGTTGGCGCTCTCGACGACCTACCAGGCCGGCGTGATCGCCTGGGTGGCGTTCTGGGCGCTCTATGGCTCGGGCTTTGCGATGAGCAACCTCGCCAACATCGCGACGTTCGCGGCGTCCTATGCGCTCGTCATCGTGATCGAGCCGCTCGCCGATCTCGCGGTGCTGGCACTGGCGAAGTCGCTGCGCGGCGTCACCGCGCCCGGCCTCGTCACCCCGCGCCTGCACAACGCGGCCTGAGAGACAAGCGAACGGGCGGCCAGCAGGGCCGCCCGTCGCGTTCGCGATGCTCACACTCTCCCTGATAGGCATCGGTTGCGGCGATCCCGACCAGCTCACGCGCGCCGCTGTTCAGGCGATCAACGCCGCCGATCTCGTCCTGATTCCGCGCAAGGGGGCGGCAAAGTCCGATCTCGCCGATCTCAGGCGGACGATCTGCGCGGACGTGCTCACCAGCGACAAGACAATCATTGCCGAATTCGACCTTCCCGTGCGCGACGCTGGTGAAGCTGACTATCGCAAGGGCGTGGACGATTGGCATGATGCGGTTGCCGCGGCCTGGTCGAAAGCGATCGCAAACCATCTCGAAGGCGAAGGCAAGGTTGCGCTGCTGATCTGGGGCGATCCCTCGCTCTATGACTCCTCGCTGCGCATTGCACGACGGCTCAATCCGTTGCCGACGATCGAGGTCGTGCCCGGTATCACCTCGATCCAGGCGCTGTGCGCGGCGCATGCGCTGCCGCTCAACGACATCGGCGAGCCCTTTCTGGTCACGACGGGGCGGCGCTTGCGCGAAGGCGGCTGGCCGCAAGATGTCGATACCGTGGTGGTGATGCTCGACGGCGGCACGGCGTTTCAATCGCTCGATCAGCGGGGCTTGCAGATCTGGTGGGGCGCCTATCTCGGCATGCCCGACCAGATCATCATGTCCGGCGCGCTCGCCGAGGTTGGCCCGCGCATCGTCGCGGCGCGGCAGGAAGCGCGCGAGCGGCACGGCTGGATCATGGACAGCTACATTCTCAAGCGCGCACGTTAAGCGAGGCAGCATGCTCCCCGAATGGGTCCCCCAGAACTGCCCCGATGTCTCCGCGGCCCATCGCGAGGCGGCGATTGCGCGGCAGGCGCAACTGACAAAACCGACCGGCGCGCTCGGCCGGCTCGAGCAGCTCGCAATCGAGCTTGCGGGCCTGCAGGCGACCGAACAGCCGCGTGCCGCACGGGTGCCGATCATCATCTTCGCCGGCGACCACGGCATCGTCGCGCAGGGCGTATCGGCCTATCCGCAAGCCGTGACTATCGCGATGATGGCGAATTTCGCCGCCGGCGGCGCCGCGATCTCGGTGCTGGCGCGCGAGCTTGGCTCGAGCCTGGAGGTGGTCGACGCCGGCACGCTGGCGCAGGACGAGATGGCAGGAATCGTCACCGACAAGCCGCGCCACGGCACACGCGATTTCAGCGTCGAAGCCGCTCTCGCACCCGCCGAGCTGGGGTATGCGTTCGAGGCCGGCCAGCGCGCCGTCGCACGTGCGGCTGCCCATCAGCCTGATCTCCTGATCTTCGGCGAGATGGGGATCGGCAACACCACGACCTCGGCGGCAATCGCGGCGGGCCTGCTCGGCATCAGCGCCGAAGAGATTGCGGGGAGCGGCACCGGGATCGATGCGGCGGGGCGCGCGCACAAGGCCCGTGTGATTGATGCTGCGATCGCGCGTCACGGCGTTGGCGGCGCTTCGCCGGAAAAAATCCTATGCGCCGTTGGCGGCCTGGAGATCGCGGCGATCTCAGGTGCGATCATCGCGGCCGCGCAGCGCCGCATCCCTGTATTGATCGATGGCTTCATCGTATCGGTGGCGGCGCTGGCGGCGGCACGTCTCAATCCGTCGTGCCAGCCGTTCCTGCTGCCGTCGCATCAATCGGCGGAGCAAGGGCATCGGCTGGTGCTGCGCGCGCTGAACGTGCAGCCGTTGATCAGCCTCGATCTCCGGCTCGGCGAGGGATCGGGCGCCGCCATCGCGCTGCCGCTGGTGCGCCTCGCCTGCAGCCTCCACAACGGCATGGCGACGTTTGCGCAGGCCAATGTGCCGGATCGTCCTAACTGATCCGCTGATTGACGGAGACGACGCGCCAGCCGCTCAGGAGGCGATCGATCCGGGTCAGCGACAGCGGATCGACCACGAAGCGCAAGGCCGCCGTCGGCGTCAGGTCCAGCGCGATGCAGAGCGCGGCGCGGATGGTGCCGGAATGCACGACGAGCGTGGCCGATCCGGCTGCGATCCGCGACAGGCCCAGCCGGACACGCGCGACCTGATCCGCAAAGCTCTCGCCGCCCGGCGGTCGTCCGCCAGCTGGATCGTTCCAGAACTGCGCATAGGCCTCACCGCGGGTCGCCTCGAGTTCGTCATGGCGATGGCCGGTCCAGTCACCAAAATCCTGCTCGCGGAATTCACTGACGGGCTCCGGCTCGAGGCCCAGCGCGCGCGCCGTCTCGACCGTACGCCGCGACGGGCTGGCATAGCCGGCGGCATCCGGTGGCAGGTGCCGTCGCACAGCGTCCAGTTGCGCGCGATCGCTGAGATCGGCCGGCGCGTCGGACGCGTGTATCGTGCCTGTGACGCCCGCGACGGGCGCGTGCCGTATCAACCAGAGGAAGGTCTCGCCTTCCATGCTCATCTCCAAGGAAGTTGGTCGTTGTGGCCATAACGCCGCAACTGGCACATTGACTCTGTTGTGATGGTAATCCTAGATGCTCGCGACGGTTTCCCCGAGAGGGGATGAAAAGGGAATACGGTGCGGGGACATTGTCCCCAACGCCGTGGCTGCCCCCGCAACTGTGAGCGGATAATCCTTCGTCAGAAGCCACTGGGTCCTCGGTCCCGGGAAGGCGACGAAGTGGTGATGACCCGCGAGCCAGGAGACCTGCCGTCAGCCGTGGTCACACGCGAAGATGTCGGTCGGGGAGTACAGACATTCGGCTTCATCGGACGGCTGAAGGGCCAAAAGGTGAGACCTCGTTCGCTGTGACGTGCCACTGACGTCATACCGAGGCCCGAAACCGTGTCTTCCATCCGTATCGTACGACCGCGAAAATTCCTGCTCGCCTCCGCGGCACTCACATCCTTTGCCGCTCTCGATCCGCCCGCTGCGCTGGCGCAGCAGGCCCGAGAGCCCCTGCCGCCGGTCGAGGTGTCGCCGGCCCAATCCCGCAAGCAGGCCAAGCCTGCCGGCCGGGAGGCGCAGAGCACGCGCCGCGCAGCAGCGCGCAGGCCGGCGACCGCAGCAGCGATGCCGAAGCCTGCCGTGCCGACTGCGGCACCCCCGACGCCGCTCAACAGCAATGCCGTGGCCGAAAGCGCCTCGCGGCTCGGCCTGACGGTGCGCGAGACGCCCGCGACCGTCGAGGTGATCTCCGCGGAGACCATGCGCGAGCAGGGTTATCGCACCGTGTCCGACGTGGCGCAGGGGGCGGTCGGCGTCACCTCCGGCGATAATCCGGCCGAGCCTTCCGCCTTCTCGATGCGCGGTTTCACCAACAGCCAGATCAACACGCTCTACAACGGCATCAAGATCGGTCCGCAGAACATGACCTCGCGGATCATGGACACCGCCAATCTGGAAGCCGTGGAATTCCTGAAGGGCCCGGCATCGCTGATCTCGGGCGAGGGCGCCGCCGGCGGGGCGATCAATTTTGTGACCAAGCAGCCGCACACGGGAGCGATCCGGAACGAAGCTGATTTCTCCTGGGATTCGCTCAGCTCGTTCCGCGCGCATTACGGCTCGGGCGGCAGCACCAATGTGCAGGGCCTCGACTACCGCTTCGACATCAGCCGTTCGGCGCTCAACGGCTTTGCCGACGACACCAATACCAAGATGCTCGATGTGTCGGGCCAGCTCAACTATCGCATCTCGGACAGTCTCAAGATCTGGGGCGCGATCGAGTATCGCGAGGATCGCTCGAAAGCCTATTGGGGCGCGCCGCTGGTGCCGATCGCTTTCAGTGGATCGCACGCGACGACGGGGATCGTCTCCGGCAACTACTTCAACAGGACTGATCTTGGGGCTGTCACGATCGACGACCGCACCTTCAATACCAACTACAACGTCCTCGACAACCGCAACGTCGCGCAGGAGGTGTGGCTGCGCGGCGGTTTCGAGCTGAAGCTGGCGCCGGACCTGACGCTGAAAAGTCAGGCCTATGGTTACGGTGCCGAGCGCACCTGGTTCAACAACGAGATCGAGGCGTTCGATTCCACCAACAACCAGGTGTATCGCGAGCGCTTCTATGTCGCGCACAGCCAGCGCCTCGTCGGCAACATCACCGATTTGATCTGGGACACGAATATCGCAGGCTTCGACAACCGGCTGGTCACGACGCTGTCGTCGAGCTATCTCGACTTCGTCAGGCCGGGCGCGGCAAACTTCCCGAACGATTATGTTTCGCTGGTCGATCCCAACCGCGGCTTCTACGGTCTGCTCACGACCAAGCAGCAGACCGCGCGTATCGACAACGAGGCGCTGTCGTTCGAGGACCGGCTGAAGCTGACGCGGACCTTCGCGCTGATCGGCGGCCTGCGCGTCGAGCACATCGGGCTCGATCGCAACTCGACGGATGCCGCCGGCCTGGTGAACGCGGGCTTCCCGTTCACGAAAGACTGGGCGCCGGTGACGGGCCGCATCGGCTATACGTGGGAGGTCGTGCCCGGCATGACTTTCTTCAGCCAGTACGCCACCGGCGCCGACGTCTCCGCGAACACCAGCTTCCTGTTGTCGCCGACCCAGCCGCTCGACCTGACGACCTCGCGTACCTACGAGACCGGCGTCAAGCACCTGTTCTGGGACAACAGGGCGGAGTGGTCTTTCTCGGCCTACGACATCGTGCGCAAGAACGTCTATGCCGCGGCCGGCGGCATGGCGCTCAACATCGCCGGGCGACAGGAGTCGAAGGGCGTCGAGCTCGCCGCTTCGGTCCGTCCGATCGATCCACTGCGTCTGTGGGGCAACATCGCCTATGTCGACGCCCGCTATGCCGACTACAATTTCGTCGGCGGCTCGTTCTCCGGCAATACGCCGCCGAACGTGCCGCGCATCGTGGCGAATGCGGGTGCATCCTGGCGCTTCTTCACGCCCTGGCCGGTGGAGCTCGGCATCACCGGCCGCCATGTCGGCGACCGCTACAACACCGATGCCAATGTCGTGACGATGAAGGCGTATACCGTCGCCGACGTCTACGCCTTCGTCGATATCCCCAAGACGGTATTCAACGCGGTCGACCAGGCCCGCCTGACCTTCCGCGTGCGCAACATCACTGATAAGCGCTATGCGATCTGGGGCGATCCGTTCTATCCCGACCAGATCCTCCTCGGTGCGCCGCGCACCTATGAGCTCTCGGCCGCGTTCAAATGGTAGGGCGCTGAACGGATGATGAGCGCGATCGTCGTTACGCATCGCTGGCTCGGGATCGCGTTCTGCCTGCTGTTCGCGATGTGGTTTGCGACGGGGATCGTGATGCACTTCGTTCCGTTTCCGTCGCTGACGGAAGCGGAACGGTTTGCCGGCCTTGCGCCGGTGGATCGTGGAGCGGCGAGGATCCCGGTTGTGGAGGCGGTCGCTGCGAGCGGGGTCGCGGGCGCCGTGCGCGTCCGGCTGATCCAGCGGAGCGATGCAGCGGTCTACATCGTGTCGGGATCGTCGCGCGTGCGCGCGGTCCGCGCTTTCGACGGAGCGGATGCGTCGGTCGCAATTGCCGATGCTGCGCTTGCCAGCGCGCGGGAGCACGCGCGCAATCGCGGGCTCGATGCCGCGCGGGCCGCGGTCGTTGCGCGTTCGGACTACGATCAGTGGAGCGTGCCGAACGGCTTCGATCGCCACCGGCCGCTGTTTCGTGTGGCGCTCGGCGATGCTGCCGGGACGGAAGTCTATGTTTCCTCGTCCACCGGCGAGGTCGTCCTGGACACGAGGCGGGGCGAGCGGGGCTGGAATTGGGCCGGCAGTGTGCTGCACTGGATTTATCCGACGGTCCTGAGAAGCAACTGGTCGCTGTGGGATCGCGTCGTCTGGACGCTGTCATTGCTGGCCTTGATCGCGGCGATGCTTGGTGCGGTGCTCGGGATCGCGCGGGTGCAGCTGCGAGGGCGCCGGATGTCCTCGCCCTATCGTGGCTGGCACGCGTTGCACCACGTCATTGGCCTCACGGCAACAATGTTCGTGCTGACATGGAGCCTCAGCGGCTGGCTCTCCATGGATCACGGCCGGCTGTTCTCGCGCGGACAATTGACCGCGGCCGAATCCGGCGTGATGAACGCGTTGCCTGATTGGGCGGCTGCCTCATGGCTCCCTC
>NZ_AJQF01000155.1:0-11936 GCF_000261705.1 Bradyrhizobium genomosp. III
AATGGTTTGCCTTCAACGGCACTGTCTACCGGCGCGACCGGGTGGGCCTCGACCGTCAGGTCTTGATCAAGGCAGGGGACGCGCCCCGCGATGGACCAACGGAATTTCTGGACGTGCATGAGATCCAGAATCTGGTGGCGCGCCTCGCCGCCGGCTGCGGCGCGCCGTCCGTTCTTGCTGGCAACGACGACTACCCCGCGCAATCAGCTATTCCCGGTGCGCCCCTCTACCGCTTGCGCTGCGGCGACCTCTGGTTCGATATCGACGGTGCCGATGGCAGTGTGCTGCAAAGGCTGGATGCCTCGCGGCGAGCCTACCGCTGGTTCTACAGCGCGCTCCACACGCTCGATTTTCCGGTCCTGCTGGCGCATCCACGTCTGCGCGATACCCTTATCGTTGGACTGTGTGCGTTGGGACTGGCGTTCTCCGTCACCGGGATCGCGATTGGCTGGCGGCGTCTGCGGTCCTGACGGAGACCGCGTGTCTTGACCAACGGCCGGCGGTTCTATCGGCTCCTCTCTAGTCCAGGCCGGTCTTGCCCGTTGCCCAATAGGCTTTTGCCCTGATCCGCGATGATGCGACGCCGGCGGCCTTCAAGGCGCGGCCGACGCGCTGGATCGAGGATGCCTTGCCGGTCAGGACGAACTGTGCGCCGTTTGCGGCAAGGCGGAGCAACTCGGATTCGGCGGTTGCAAGATGGGTGTCATCGGCACTGCGTGCCATTAGCCTGGCGTGGCCGAGGCCGATGGAGTCCAGCACAAGTCTCGACTCCGCGATATCAGCGGCTTCGGACAGATGGAGCGCGCCGCCAGCCTGCAGGCTGTCGCGCAACGCCGCCGCAAGGCCGAACGAGGTTTCATCGCCGAACAGAACGATGGGCGCTTGGAGGTCGGCAAGGTCGAGCGAGCGGCGTGGACCAAAGAACTGGCAACTGTCACCTTCGCGCAAACTGCTAGCCCAGCGGCTGCCGGGGCCTTCGCCATGTGCAAAGGCCAGCAGCCGCGTTCTGCCGTTGCCGGCGTCCCACCACATCGGCGTATAGGTGCGCGCGCTCAGGCCCGAGCCCATCGCGACCTGGATCTTGTCGCCGGCCGCCCAGGCGACGTTTCTGAGCGCTTCGCCTTCGAGCTCGACGAGCCGGAAGTGCGGCGAGAGCGTCTTGATGCCGGCAACGCGCGCAGGGCGCATCAGCCATCGCAGCAACATCCGCGTGACCCGTCCCTGCGGTGCCCGCGATGGCTCGGACGTTTGTGGCTCGTGAGCGGGCTCGTTCAAGTTTGGCTCCATCGCAGGGTTCACCGCCATGCCGATCATCTGGTCTTGATCGTGAATTCGTTGCCGCGTCCCGGCTCGAACGGCAGCGACAGTGAGAGGTAACCGTTCTCGGGATCGCGCACGTAGTCGATATAGCCCGAGGCTTCCTCGAGCGCGTTCTCGCCGACGATGAGCGCGCCGCGCTTCAAGTGCGGCTCCAGCAGCCTGAGAATGGGAAGATAGAGAGTGAAAGCGCCATCGAGCATCACCATGTCGATCTCGTCGCCAAGGCCGGAGCTGAGCGTTTCGCGCGCATCGCCGTGCCTGAACTCGACGAGGTCGGCGAGCCCCGCGGCGGCAAGATTCGCCCGCGCCCGCTCGATCTTGCCGGGTTCGAGATCGGTCCCGATCAGGCGGCCGCCACCGATGTCGCGCAAGCCCGCCGCCATGTAAATCGCGGAAATCCCCATCGAGGAGCCGAACTCGACGATGCGCTGTGCCTTGGAGGCGCGGACGCACATGTAGAGGAAGCGTCCGAACCGCGGAGAGACGCTCAGGAAATTGTCCGCAAGTCCGCGATAGACTTCGTTCAGATCGCGGCTCTCGGCCGCGATGGCCTTGCTGATGATCTCCTCCCGGCTCTTCGCTTCGTTCGCGAAGGTTTGCATCAGTTGGCCGTCGGCGATCTCCGCTTCCTGATGAAGACGATGGAGGACGTCGGCGACGACGCCCTTGCTGAGTGAATCCATGTCGGTCGGCTCCTTGCAATGCGCCCCCGGGCGCTTCGGAGCCTGGATACGAAATGGTCCCTCAGACCCCATTCCGCGAACGGGACAATCGATTGCGAATTCCGGTCAGTGTGCGCCGATGCGGCGTTCGGCCAGATATCGCGCCGGTGGCTTGCCCAGTGCCTTGCGGAACATGGTGACGAAGGCGCTGGCCCCCTCATAGCCGAGATCGAGCGCCACGGCCTGGACCGATGCGCCCTGGTCGAGGCGCTGAAGCGCGATCAGGATGTGGAGCTGCTGGCGCCAGCGGCCGAAGCTCATGCCGGTCTCGCGTTGCAGGATGCGGGTGAGGGTGCGCGGGGCGACGGCCATGCGCCGGCTCCAATCCTCGATCGTCGCGCGATCGGAAGGATCGGTCATCATCGCGCTGGCGATCCGGCGCAGCCTGGCATCGGCCGGCATGGGGAATCGCAGCTCTTCGGCGGGGGCCAGCGACAGCTGGTCGAGCAGCACCGCGGCGATCCTGCCGTCGGCGCCGTCGGGATCGTACATGACCGGCATGTGGGTGGCGTGCACCAGCAAATGCTCGAGCAAGGGCGAGATCGTCAGCGTGCAACATTGCCGCGGGAGTGCCGGCACCGCATCCGGTTCGACGAACAGGCAATGCATCTCGACGTCGCCAGCGACGCTGACGCTGTGCGGAACATGGCCGGGAATCCACACCGCACAGCGCGGCGGGACGATCCAGACGCCGTGTCCGGCCTCCAGCCTGACGATGCCACGCACGGTCAGGACGAGCTCGTCCTTGCGATGCTCGTGCATGGCCAGCTCCATGCCCTTGGTGACCATGTGGCCCCCGAACGCGGCGACGGTGCGCGGCACGGTTTCAGGATCGAAATCCCCGAGATCATCGGGGTTCATATGGTCGTCGTTGAGCCGGAAGAAGGGCATGCAGGCGATGGTCGATCCGAACATGACTGGCGGGTTCAGGCAATATCTGGCCCGCGATCGCGACTTTCAACGCAGGATGTCCGAATCTCGATGGTTTCTAACGAGCTGGTCCCAACGGATGGCTGCGCTGTCGCCCATCGATTGGACCGGACGATATCCTCGCTTACTGACCGTACAATAAAGAAAGGCTGAGCCGCCTGCCGTGCATAGCTCATGGGCATCCGAACCTCGCGCAGCGCCCCTCGATCGCCTGCAAATTAGACAGGTGATTTTGGATGTTCGGATTGCAGTGCAACGGACGTGACGGTTTGCGCCGAAAAATCCGTGGTGCGATGCACTCTGCTGGGGTCCAGCAGTCGACATCTGCATGCTCTCCGCGCGGGCACTGCTGCACCAAAACGTGCAACCGAACTTGCAGCTCGCGGCGCCGGCCCGGCGGTTTGCGACAAACCTGGCTCTATCCCCACCTGACCGCTCTGTCGCACACTCGCGGACAATGGCAAGACAAGGGATGCATGATGAGCGCTCTCGGTTGGGCATTGGATGTCGCGATGGACGGTAACAGCCCGGCGTCCGGTTCGGACCTCATCCGTCGCTGCCCCCGCACATGAGCTCCTCCGAAAATCACTGGGAGGTCGGCACCGATATCGGCGGCACCTTCACCGATATCATCGCGATCCGGCGCGATTCATCGGAGGCGCGGATTGCAAAGGTGCCGTCGCGCCCCGACGCTCCGGTTCAGGCGATGCTGGAGGCGATCGAGGCGGTGGGCCTGCGCAGAAGCGAGGTCAGGCGCTTCGTCCACGGCACCACGCGCGTGACCAACGCCATCGTCGAGGGCCGACTGCCGAAGGTGGCGCTGGTCGCGACCGAGGGATTTGCCGATGTGCTCGAGATCGCGCGTTATCGCCGCCGCGATCTCTACCGTCTCGACATTCCGCCGAAATCGCCGCCGCTCGTGCCGCCTGAGCGCTGCTTCGGGCTCGCCGAGCGCCTCGATCACGAGGGACGGGTGCTGAAGCCGCTGGAACAAGCGGAGATCGAGCGCCTGGTGGCCTGGCTGAAGGAGACCGGCGTTCAGAGCGTCGCGGTGGCTCTCCTTCACGCCTATGCCAATCCCGTGCACGAAAAAATGCTCGGCGAGCGCCTCAAGGAGGTCGTCGCCCATGTCTCGCTGTCACATGAGGTCAACCCCGAGGCACGCGAGTATGAGCGGACCTCGGCGACCGTGTTCAACGCGGCCGCGATGCCGATTGCGGTCGAGTATCTGAGCGAGCTGGAGCAACGCCTGCCGATTGGCCCCGGCCTGCAGGTGTTCCATTCCGCCGGCGCCATGATCCCGATCTCCGCGGTGAAACGTCGCCCGCTTGTGATGGCAATGTCGGGCCCGGCCGCCGGCGTCTCGGCGTCGGTCAGCATCGCGCGCCAGCTCGGCACGCCGCGCATGCTCACCTTCGACATGGGCGGCACCACGACGGACGTGTGCCTGATCGTCGACGGCCAGGCCGAGATGACCGACGGCCGCATGCTCGGCGACAAGCCGCTGCGCCAGCCGATGCTTGCGGTTCACTCCATCGGGGCGGGCGGCGGATCGATCGTGCGCAACGGCCCGGGTGGCCTGACGGTCGGGCCGGAGAGTGCCGGTTCCGAGCCGGGTCCGGCCTGCTACGGCCGCGGCGGCAGCGAGCCAACCATCACCGACGCCAATGCCGTGCTCGGCTATCTCAATCCCGAAACGAAGCTTGGCGACCGCATCGGCATCGACATCGATGCGGCCAAGCGCGTCATCGCGCCGATCGCGCGGGCGTTGGGGCTGAGCCTGACCGAAACGGCGCTCGGCATCATCAAGGTCGCCAACGCGACGATGGCCCGCGCGCTGCGCCGCGTCACGGTCGAGCGCGGCATCGACGGGCGCGACTGCACGCTGCTCGCCTTCGGCGGCGGCGGCCCCATGCATGCTGCGGGCCTCGCCGATCTCTACGGGATTGCGCAGGTCGTCGTGCCCAGCGCATCGAGCGCGTTCTCGGCGCTGGGCTGTCTCACCGCCGATTTCAGCTTCCTGCAGCAGCAGACCCTGCGCGCCGGTCTCGACGGCATCGATCTCGTACGCGTATCGGAGCGCATTGGGGCGCTCATTGACGATGCGTCGGCGCCCCTGATCGCCAACGGTGTCGCGAAGGCGGAGATCGAAGTCGAGCTGGTGGCGCTGATGCGTTACGCGGCGCAGAACGACGCCATTCCAGTCCCGCTCGCACTGCCGCTCGACGTGATCAGGCTCAAGAGCGATTTTCTGGCGCGGCATCACGAACTCTTCGGCTATGCGACGAGCGAGCCCTGCGTCATCGAATCCGTGCGGATACAGGCGCGTCGGCCGTCGACAACGGTGGTGGGCCGGCCGGCAACGGCGGCGAGGGCGCTGTCATCAGGCACGCGCCTCTGCTCGTTCGACGGCTTCCACGACATCGCGACAGGGATTATCGACCGCGCATCGCTGGCCGACACCGTCAGTGGCCCGGCCATCATCGAAGACGCGTGGTCGACGGTGGTGGCGCCGCCGGGCTGGCAGGCGAGGCCGGACGTTTCAGGCAATCTGTTCCTGACGCGGAGGGCAACTTGAAGCTCGATCCGTTCGTCGTCGAAGTCATCCGGCACGGACTCTCGGCTGCGGCCGAGGAGATGAGCCTGGTGATGACGCGCTCGGCGCGCTCGCCGCTGCTGCGCGAGGCCGGCGATTTGTCGTCGGCGATCACGGACGGCCATGGCGGCCTGGTCGGGCAGGGCCGCGACATCCCGATCCATCTGGGCGCGATGGCTTACACGGTCCCCGAATTGCTGAAGGTGGTGCCGCGCGACAGCCTGAACGACGGTGACGTGCTGATCTACAATGTCGGCGCGCTCGGCGGCAATCATCTCAACGACGTCAAGGTCGTCCGCCCTGTCTTTGTCGATGGCGAGATCGTGGCGTTCGCGGTCAGCCTCGCGCACTGGCCGGATATCGGCGGCACCTGGCCCGGCAGCTATTTTGCCAAGGCGATCGACACGTTCCAGGAGGCGATGCGCATTCCGCCGGTGCTGATCGCAACCTCAGCCGGAATCAACGCGCCGATCGTGCAATTGCTCAAGGCCAATGTTCGGGACGCCGAATCCTGCGAGGGCGATCTGCTCGCGCAGATCGCGGCGACCAAGGCCGGCGAGCGGCGCATCGTCGACCTCTGCCGCGAGCACGGCAAGGCGGTGTTCACCGCGACGCAGTCGCGCCTGCACGACCTCTCCGAGATCGAGATGCGCGAGGCTATCCGCGCGTTGCCGGACGGGGTCTACGAGGGCGAAGACCATCTCGACGACGGCAGCGTGAACGACGCACCCGCGCGTATCCACGTCAGGATTACCATTGCCGGCGACGAGGCGACCTTCGACCTTTCGGGGAGCTGCGACCGCGTCTCGAATTTCTGCAACACGACGCCGTTCATGGCGCGCTCGGCCGTCGCCTACGCCGCGCGCATCATGAGCGGGCGCGACATGCAGCAGAATGCCGGTGCGCTCCGCCCCCTGACCATCGTCACCCGCCCGGGCTCGATCCTGGAGCCGGGTTGGTCGGCCTCCGTCGCCGCGGGCAACCACGAGACGTCGATGCGCATCGTCGATGCGATCTTCCGCGCCATGCAGGACACCATCCCCGAACGATTGTCCGCGGGCGGCGCGACCACCGCGGGCGTCCTGTTCTTTGCGCAGCCGCGGCAGGACGGTTCCTGGAAGATGCTCTACGAGGTCCACGGGGGCGGCGAAGGCGCGCGGCACGATCGGGCCGGCATCTCGGCGACCCGGGTACATCTGTCCAACACCTCCAACACGCCGGTCGAGGTGATCGAGGCGAACTACGCGATCCGCCTCGAGCAGCAGGCCATTCGCCGGCGATCGGGCGGGGCCGGCGCCTTCCGCGGCGGCGATGGCGTCGTGCGCGCCTATCGCATTCTGGCGCCCTCGATGCATCTGACGACCTGCATCGAGCGCATGGTGATTCCGCCATTCGGGATGCAGGGCGGTGAACCCGGCAAGGCCTGTCGCATCTCCCTTGTCAGGCAGGGCGCCAACGTCGCGATCGACGGCAAATCCAACCTCGTGCTGCAGCAAGGCGATCTCGTCACCGTCGAGACTTGCGGCGGCGGTGGCTACGGCGCTGATGCTGCGGAGTGAAGGGATTGCGATGAGCAGATTGTTGCGAACCGGGCTGAACGCGGGCGACAGCGCGCCCATGGCCGTGGTCGGCGGCGAGGGCGTCTATTTTCATCTTGCGGACGGCCGCAAGCTCATCGACGGCAGCAACACCGGCGGCGGTCTCGGTCACCGTCATCCCGCGATGGTGGAGGCGATCCGCCGGGCGGCGGACACGCCCGTGGTCAACGAGGGCTGGACCTGGGTCGGTCGCGAGCAGGCCGCCGACGATCTGATGGCCATTGCGTTCAAGGGCGAGGACGATTGGGTCGGCGCGGTGCGCTTTTGCATCAGCGGCAGCGAGGCCAACGACATGGCGCTGTCGCTCTGCCAGGCCTTGACTCAGCGCTCGGCGCTGGCGACGCGCGAGCGCGCCTATCACGGCATCACGGGTCTGTCGCGCAGCATGACGGTGCAGCCGCAATGGCACGGCGGACTCGCGGTGCATGCAGGCGGCTCGAAGCTGCCGGCGCCGATGGCGCCGGTGCGAATCCTGCCGGCGCCGGATGGCGCGATCTACGGTGGACCGGCCAACAGCAAGCCACCGAGCGAATATCTGGCCGACGCCAGGCGTCTGTTGTCGGATACCGCGGCGACGATCATCGACTACACCCAGGGCGGCATCTATTACGACGGCGCCTATCAGGACGAAGTCGCCCGCTGCGCGCGAGAGGCTGGATCATACTGGATCGCGGACGAGGTCGTCACCGGTGCAGGGCGCGCGGGGCGCTGGTTCGCGTTTCAGGGCGCGCAAAGCCGTCCTGATATCGTGACGCTTGGAAAATCGCTTGGCGGTGGTGCCGCCGCCGTCGCTGCAGTCGTGGTGTCGAAGGAGATCGTCGAGCGATTGAAGGGCACGAGCTGGCAGAATTACGGCACCTTGCGCGGCCATCCGATCAGCATGGCCGCCGTCAGCGCCTACCTGAAGGTTGTCAGCGAAGACAATATTCTCGAGCATGTGAAGAGCCTCGAGAAGCTGTTCAGCCGCCGCTTGCTTGCGATCGCTCAGAAACACCCCAGTGTGCAGCGCGTGGCGGGGCAGGGGCTGCACTGGACGGTGGAGCTGCACGGACCGGACTGGCGCTCCTGGCGCGCCGACACTACCGAAGATCCGATCGCCTCGCGCGTCGCGACGCGGGCGCTGGAAGCCGGCGCGGTGATCGGAACCAGCGGCGAGCAGGTTTCGCTGTTCCTGGCACCGCCACTCGTCATTTCCGACCGCGAGGCGGACCAGCTTCTGGATGCGCTCGACCATGGCCTCGATATTGCCGACGAGGAGCACCGATGAGCGCCGATCACGCCTTGCAAGCCGTCCAGCCCATCCGGCTGGAAACCATCGGCGGTGCCGCGTTATGTTGCAGGCGCCGGCAATTCGTTGAAGCTTTCACTTCCTCCAAGAGATCACCGGGAAATCGCTGATGCGTATCGTCAATGTCGCCGCCGCCCAGATGGGCCCGATCCAGCAGGCCGATAGCCGCGAGGCCGTGGTCAAGCGCATGATCGCGCTGATGGACGAAGCCAAGGCCAAAGGCGCCGACCTTATCGTCTATCCGGAACTGGCACTGACGACGTTCTTCCCGCGCTGGTACGCGGAGGACCGCGCCGAGTTCGACATCTGGTTCGAGCGCGAGATGCCGAACGCGGCGACGAAGCCGCTGTTCGAGCGCGCGGCGCAGCACCGGATGGCAATGAACTTCGGCTATGCGGAGCTGACGCCGGACGGCCATCACTTCAACACGGCGATCCTGACAGACAAGTCTGGCAAGATCGTTGGCAAATATCGCAAGGTCCATCTGCCGGGCCATGTGGAGTACGACACCAAGCGCTCGCACCAGCATCTGGAGAAGCGCTATTTCGAGCCGGGCGATCTCGGCTTCAACGTCTGGCGCGAGCTGGGTGGCATCATCGGCATGGCGATCTGTAACGACCGGCGCTGGCCGGAGACCTATCGCGTCATGGGCCTGCAAGGTGTCGAGATGGTGCTGATCGGCTACAATACGCCCTCCGTCAATGCGGAGCGAAGCGAGGAGGGCGTCGAGAAGCGCCTGTTTCACAACCGCCTCTCCGTGCAGGCCGGCGCCTATCAGAATTCGACCTGGGTCGTCGCGGTGGCCAAGGCCGGCAATGAGGATGGCCATCCGCTGTTCGGCGGCAGCCTGATCGTCGATCCCAACGGCGAGATCGTCGCGGAAGCCAGGACGGAGGACGACGAGCTTCTGGTCCATCCCTGCGATCTCGACGCCACAAATTTCGGCAAGACCACGATCTTCAATTTCGCGCAGCATCGCCGGATCGAGCATTACGGCCTGATCACCAGCCAAACCGGCGCGGTGCCGCCGCCGCAGAAATGACGCCGATGTCGGATCATGGCATTTCCTTGCGCGAGCTTGATCCGCGCGATCGCTACAAGCTGCTCTGCGGCGTAATCGTGCCGCGGCCGATCGCGCTGGTGACGACGTTGGACGAGAACGGGGCGGTCAATGCGGCCCCGTTCAGCTTCTTCAATGTGTTCTCCGAGAGCCCCGCGCTGATCGTGCTCGGTCTTCAGCACAAGCCGGATCACAGCCCGAAGGATACCACCCGCAACATCCATCGCGACGGCGAGTTCGTCGTGCACATGGTGGACGAGGCGCTGTCGGTCGCGATGAACGATTGCGCGGTCGATTTCCCCTCCGGCGACAGCGAGGTCGCTGCGACCGGGCTTGCGATTCTTCCCTCAGTCGATGTGAAAGTGCCGCGGCTCGCTGCTGCGCCCTTTGCGCTGGAATGCCGCCGCCATGTGGTGCTGAACTTCTCTCCGGATCGCGAACTCTTGGTCGGTGAGGTGCTCAGGGTTCACGCCCGCGAGGGCCTCGTAAATGAGGCCAACATGTATGTCGATCTCGACGCCTACCGCCCGATCGGCCGCATGTTCGGCAATCTCTACACCACCCAGCGGGATGTTTTTTCGCTGACGCGCGAGAGCCACGCGCAATGGCGCGCGCGGCAGGACGCCAAAGAGCTGAAGGACGCCTAGTGAGCCGAGAACTGCACCGTACCCAGCGCCATGCTGACGGCCGCCTGTGTCGGGTCGATCACGGGGATGCCCAGCGCGTCTTCGAGCGGGCGACGGTGCCGTGCCATGCCGGCACAGCCCATCACGATGGCGCGGGCGCCGTCCTGGTCGCGCAGTGCGCGGCCGACGTCGATCATCCTCGCCAGCGTGCCTTCGCCCGAAGCGGTCTCCGCAACGCTCATATTGAGCGGCCGCTCGCCGGCGAGGCGATCGGTCAGTCCCATCTGCCTGAGATAGCGCATGTGACGCGGGATCGAGCGCTGCGCGATGGCGATGACGCCGAACGTTTCGGCGCGGGCGAGCGCCGTCAGCACGCCGCACTCGGCAATGCCGAACACGGGCCGTTCGGTGCCTTCGCGGCAGACCTGAAGACCGGGATCGCTGTAGCAGGCGATGACGAAGGCAGCCGAGCTGTTGTCACCTTCCACCAGCCGTCGCAGCGGCATCGCGACGCCGTCGACATCGGCCTGGCTCTCAATGCCGAACGGACCTTCGGCCAGCGTCTGGCAGACCAGTTCCGGTCCACCCTCGAAACCGAGCGGCCTCAAGGCGTCCTCCAGCCCTTGCGTGACCGCGGGGTTGGAGTTCGGATTGATGACGAGAATGCGCGGCCGGGACATGATGGTCTTCCTGCGAAATGGAGAGCATTTGCCCAAGCCTATCACGGAGTGCCTCATGACTGAACCCACCTACGACCTGATCATCCGCGGCGGACGCGTCGCCACCACCACCGACGTGTTCGAGGCCGACGTTGCCATCTCCGGCGAGACCATCGCTGCGATCGGCCGCGGGCTTCCGGCGGCCAGGCGCGAGATCGACGCGCGCGGCAAGTTGGTGCTGCCCGGCGGCGTCGACAGCCACGCCCATATCGAGCAGCTGTCCGCTGCCGGCATCATGAACGCCGATACGTTCGAGAGCGCGACTGTCTCTGCCGCTTTTGGCGGCACCACGACGGTGATCCCGTTCGCCGCCCAACATGTCGGCATGAAGCTGCCGCAGGTGGTGGAGGATTATCATGCGCTGGCGAAGAAGGGCGCCGTGATCGACTACGCCTTTCACATGATCATCGCGGACGCGACCAAGGAGACGGTCGAGGAGCACATTCCCGCGCTGGTGAAGCAGGGCCACGCCTCGATCAAGATCTTCATGACCTATGACCGCCTCAAGGTCGACGACGAGCCGTTGCTCGACATCCTGCTCGCCGCGCGCCAGTCCGGCGCGATGCTGTGCGCCCATGCCGAAAATCACGGCATCATCGCCTGGATGGTGAAGCGCCTGCTCGCGCGCGGCTACACGATGCCGAAATACCACGCCGTCAGTCATGCCCGTGTCTCCGAAGCCGAAGCCTTCACGCGGCTGATCGGCATGGCCGCGCTGATCGATCAGCCGATCATGGTCTTCCACGTCTCGACCGCCGAAGGCGCCAGAGTGATCCGTGACTCCCGCGGGCAGGGGCTGAAGGTCTTCGCCGAGACCTGTCCGCAATACCTGTTCCTGACCGCGAACGATCTCGACAAGCCCGGCGCGGAAGGCGCCAAGTGGATGTGCAGCCCGCCGCCGCGCACGCATGCAGACCAGGAGGCGCTGTGGCAGGCGCTGTCGCTCGGCGATCTCCAGACCATTTCCTCCGATCATGCGCCGTATCGTTACGACGAGACCGGCAAGCTGCGGGCCGGTCCCAATCCGAATTTCAAGCAAGTCGCGAACGGCCTGCCGGGGCTGGAGCTGCGGCTGGC
>NZ_AJQF01000156.1:0-4936 GCF_000261705.1 Bradyrhizobium genomosp. III
GGGCGGCTGGGCCTGGAAAAGTTCGTCGAGCTGACGTCCACGGCGCCTGCCAAGATCTACAATCTGCACCCCCGCAAGGGCTCGATTGCGATCGGCGCCGATGCCGATATCGCGATCTGGGATCCCAACCGCGAGACCGTGATCGCGGACCAGATGATGCACGATCTCGCCGGCTACACGCCGTTCGCGGGCCGCAAGCTGAAGGGCTGGCCGGTGTCGGTGCTGTCGCGCGGCCGGGTGGTCATCGACGGCAACAAGTGCCTCGCCGATGCCGGCAGCGGAAAATTCCTGGCACGCAGCGGCGGCGAGGCGGCCAAGCCCACCGGCCGTCTCGTCGCCGACATGGACCCGGAACGGAACTTCGGGGCAAAACTGCTGTGATCGCGGATCGCGCGCGATGAGGACCGTCATCTTCGGCGGCACCGGCTTTGTCGGGCTCAACCTCGCCGAGGTGCTGCTCGCGCGTGGGCATGAGGTGACGTTGTATGACCGCAAGCAATTGCCGGCGGGAGCGGAGCGATCCTTCGTCGACGACCGGGAGCGGCTTACCCTTGTTCAGGGCGAGATCACGGACGTCGAGAGGATCGACGTACTTCTGAAACAGGGTTTCGATGCGATTGTCCTTGGCGCTGCGATAACGGCCGGTGATCAGCTCGAGCGATCCACGACCTCGAACATCCTCGAAATTAATGTGATGGCTCAGATGCCGATCCTGAGCGCGGCGATCCGCCGTGGCGTTCGGCGCGTGATCAATCTGTCCTCGGCGTCCGCCTATGGTGCCGCGGGGCACCGTTACCCGGTCCTCGACGAGGAAACGCCGTGCGATCCCATTTCCTTCTACGCGATCAGCAAATTCACCTCGGAACGATCGGTGGCGCGGCACGCCGAGCTCTTTGGCGGTGATTTCCTGAGCGTGCGTTTGAGCGCGGTGTTCGGTCCTTGGGAGCGGATCGGCAAAGTGCGGGATACGCCGAGCCTTCAGTTTCAGATCCTTGCCGAGTTCGCTCGCTGCGGGCTGGCGCTCATGCCAGGTCCAGGAGTGAAGGACTGGATTTATGCCCTAGACGCCGCCGAAGCCGTCGCTGTGCTGATCGAGGCCGAGCGGCCACGCCACCGGCTCTACAACATCTCCAGCGGTGCGGCGTGGTCTGCGCTGCAATGGGGCGAGGCCTTTGCGGCTTTGCATCCCGGTTTGCAATGCCGGCTGGCGGCACCCGGAGAGAGCACCTTCATCAGACTGCAAGGGCCGGAACGCGCTCCGCTCTCGGTTACACGGATGGCGGACGAATTCGGCTGGCACGCGCGGTTCGGCTGCGCAGAGTCTGCGGCGGCGATGAGCACCTGGTGGATGCAGCACCGGGAGGAGATTTGACATGCCACCGCAAGGGCGCTCGGCCATCATCGACGGAGGTTGGCTCGCGGCATGAGCGATGCGCTGACAGAACTCGAAGGGGGCATTCGCGCCGATCTCGCCAGGATCGCGCATCCCGGCGCCGCCTGGCTCGAGCCGAAGATGGGCCCGGACGGCAAGCCTGCGCTGGACGTGCTCATCGTCGGCGCCGGCCAATCCGGCGTGGCTATCGGCTTCGGCCTGATGCGCTCCCGCGTCAGCAACATCCTGCTGCTCGACAAGGCCGCGGAGGGGATGGAGGGCCCGTGGCTGACCTATGCCCGCATGCCGACGCTGCGCAGCCCGAAGGATTATACGGGGCCCGACCTCGATATCCCCAGCCTGACTTATCAGTCCTGGCATGAAGCCCGTTTCGGCAAGGAGAGCTGGCAGGGGCTTGGCCTGATCGAGCGCGAGCATTGGGCGGACTATCTGCTCTGGCTGCGGCGCACGATCGCGTTGCCGGTGCGCAATGGCTGCGAGCTACTGAAGATTGCGCCAGCGGCCGACGGCCTGCTGGCTGCCCTCGTGACACGTGCCGACGGCGTCGAGACGCTCCATGCGCGCAAGATCGTGCTGGCGACGGGGCAGGAGGGCATGGGCGGCTGGATGATCCCCGAGCCGCTGCGCGATCTGCCGGCCGGGTCGGTCGCAACTGTCGCCGACGAGATCGATTTCGAAAACCTTCGCGGCAAGCGCGTCGCCGTGATCGGTGCCGGCGCATCTGCGTTCGACAATGCGGCCACGGCGCTGGAGGCGGGGGCTGCGGAAGTGCACCTACTGTGTCGCCGTGCGCAGATCCAGGTGATCCAGCCCTATCGCTGGCTGACCTTCCGCGGCTTCCTGCGTCATCTCAGCGATCTCGATGATGCCTGGCGCTGGCGTTTCATGCGCACGATCCTGGAAATGCGCGAGGGATTTCCGCAAGCGACCTACGACCGCTGCGCGCGCCACGCCCATTTCACATTGCACGAGGGCGCTCCGATCGAGGCCGCGCGTCAGACCGCGGGCGGTCTTGAACTGCAGACGCCGCGCGGCACCATCGCGGCGGACTTCGTCATCTGCGGGACCGGTATCGACATGATCTTTGCTGGCCGCGGCGAACTCAGCCGATTTGCCGGCAATATCGCGACTTGGGCCGACCGTTATCTGCCGCCTTCGAACGAACGCAACGCGCGGCTCGGCCGCTTTCCTTATCTGGCCGACGATTATGCTTTCACCGAACGTGTCCCGGGCGAGACGCCGTGGATCTCCGACATCCATCTGTTCGCCATCGCCTCGACCATGAGTTTCGGCCCGTCGGGATCGTCGATCAACGCGATGACGACCGCGGTGCCCAAGCTGGTTCATGGCCTGACGCGTGGCCTGTTCCGCGCCGATGTTGCGCGGCACTGGGCCTCGCTCAGCGCCTATGACGTGCCGCAGGCCGTGGTCACGCGGCAAGCGCGAAGCAGCGGGGAATTGCGATGATCATCCATGCGCCGCCGCGACGAAGCGTCCGCAGAAGCGCATCATGAGACTGGCGCGCAACTTGCTTCTTTCTTGACCTGCCTTGCTGGCGGTGTTGTCGAAATCTTGGGGAAAACCAATGCGTTTTGTGTCTTTCAGGCCGGCGTCCTCCGTGCTCGCCGCCACTGCGCTGTTGCTCATCGCCACCGCGCCTTCGCAGGCGCAAACCCGGGCGGAGACGCTGCGCTATGTCACCGGCGCATCCGTCAACACGCTCGATCCCAACATCCCCGGCTCGACCCGCGAATCCTTCGCGCTGAGCATGAGCACCTACGACCGGCTGGTGGCGTTCGGTCGCAAGCAGCTCAATGGCAAATGGGTGTTCGATCTCGACAAGATCACCGGCGAGCTCGCCGAATCCTACGACGTCAGCCCCGACGGGTTGAAGCTCACCTTCCGCCTGCGCAAGGATGCAAAATTCCAGGACGGCTCGCCGGTCACGGCCGAGGACGTGAAATGGTCGCTCGATCGCTGCGTCACCGCGCCGATCCTCGGCAAGGCGCAGCTGCTGACTGGCTCCCTGACGTCGGCCGACCAGTTCAAGGTCATCGATCCCCTCACGATCGAGGTGACGTTGCCGAAGCCCGACAAGCTCGCGCTGCCGAACTTGGCCACCGTCTATCCCATGATCATCAATTCGAAGGTGGCGAAGGAGCACGCGACAGCGGATGATCCCTGGGCCACCGCCTGGCTGAAGGAGCACACCGCTGGCAGCGGCGCCTATGTGATCGAGACGTTCAAGCCGGGCGAGCAGGTGATCGTCAAGCGCAACGAGGCCTGGAATCGTGGCTCGCCCGATAAGCCGGCGTTCTTCAAGCGCGTGATCATCCAGTCGGTGCCGGAGCCGGCGACGCGCGCCAATCTGGTCGAGCGCGGCGATGCCGATCTCGTCGTTGATCTGCAGGCCAGCGACGTGCAGTCGCTGGAGGCCAAGGGCAAGCTCAAGGTGATCTCGACGCCGCAATACAATTCGATCACCTTCGTCTCGATGAACAACCAGATCCCGCCCTTCGACAACGTCAATGTCCGCCGCGCCGTCGCCTTCGCGCTGCCCTATGACGACATGTTCAAGGCCGCTCTGTTCGGCCGCGGCGCGCCGCTGTTCGGTGCGAGCTGGCCGGACGGCAAGCCGCTGAACGGCATCTATCCGTTCCAGCAACCCGTCAAGATCGATCTCGACAAGGCCAGGGAATATCTCAAGGCCGCCGGGCTCCCCGAGGGCTTCTCGACCACCTTCAGCTTCAATGTCGGCCAGGCCTCGACCGCCGAGCCGATGGCGGCGCTGGTGAAGGAATCGCTCGGCAAGATCGGGATCAAGGTCGACATCCAGAAGCTGCCGGATGCGCAGATGTCGACGCAGATCAACGAGAAGAAGCTGCCCTTCTACACCGAAGGCATCGTCGCCTGGCTGCCGTCCACGGACTACTTCTATCGCAACTTCTACACCGGCAATCAGCGCTGGAACTACAGCTCGATCAACAATCCGGAGCTCGCCGCGATCGCGCAGGAAGCCCGCTTCGAGCCGGACAAGGCGAAGTACGAGGAAGCAGGCCGCAAGCTCAACGCGATGCATTTCGATCTGATGCCGCAAATCATGCTGTGGCAGCCAAATCAGGATGCGGTGATGGCGTCCTCGATCGAGGGTTACACCTACGAGTTCCACCGCCAGGTCGACTATCGCGATGTCGGCCGCAAGTGATAGCGTCAGACGAAAGGAGCTCTGGAAGGTGAGGGCCGGACTTGGCGCAACGATGGTGCGGGCGGGCGGGCGGCTGCTGTCGTCGCTGCCGGCGCTGTTCGGTGTGCTGGTCTTCACTTTCCTCCTGATGCGCGTCCTGCCCGGCGACCCCGCGGTGTTCTTCGCCTCCGGGCCCAACGCCGGCAAGGAGGAGATCGAGCAGATCCGCAAGCAGATGGGGCTCGACAAGTCGGTGCCGGAGCAGCTCGTGTTCTATCTCTCCGACATCGGCCGCGGCAACCTCGGCCGTTCCATGATGACCGGGCAGCCGGTGCTGAAGGATCTGCGCGAGCGGCTGG
>NZ_AJQF01000157.1:0-10531 GCF_000261705.1 Bradyrhizobium genomosp. III
GCGCTCCTGATCGCGCTGATCGCCGCGGTGCCGCTCGGCGTGCTCGCGGCCTTGAGGCCGGGCTCCGTCGTCGATCACGGCGTCCGGCTGTTCTGCGCGCTCGGCGTCTGCGTGCCGACCTTTGTGTCGGGCCTGCTGCTGATCTACGTCTTCTACTATCTGCTCGGCCTTGCACCCGATCCAACAGGGCGGATTGACGTCTTCACGTCGCTGCCGCCGCAGCACACCGGGTTTCTCTCGATCGACTTCCTGCTCGCCGGCGATTTCGAGGGCTGGTGGGCGGCCTGCAAGCAGTTGATCCTGCCGGCGGTGAGCATGGCGCTGTTCGTGATTGCGCCGCTGGCGCGGATCACGCGTGCCTCGATGCTGGTCTCGCTCGGCAGTGACTTCGTGCGCACCGCGCGCTCGGTCGGACTGTCCTGGCGCAAGGTGGTCGTGACCTACGCGCTACGCAATGCGATCCTCCCCGTGATCACCATCGCCGGCATCGTATTCTCGACCATGCTGGGCGCCAATGTGCTGGTGGAGAAAGTGTTCTCCTGGCCGGGCGTTGCCTCCTATGCGCTCGATGCGCTGCTGTCCTCCGACTATGCGCCGGTGCAAGGCTTTGTGCTGCTGATGGCCAGCCTGTTTGTGCTGGTCAACCTGGTCGTGGACATCTGCTACGGCATCGCCGATCCCAGGGTGTCGATCGGATGACCAGCGCAACCCTCCGCCATTCGGTCTGGATCCTGCGCGGAAACCCGCTCACCGCCGCTGCCGCCACCGGCGTGCTCCTGTTCGTGCTGGTCGCGATCTTCGGACCGTGGATCGTGCCTTACGATCCCGTGGCCTCCAATGTCTCGGAGGCGTTGCTGCCGCCGAGCGCGGCGCACATTGCCGGCACCGACCAGCTCGGGCGCGACGTGTTCAGCCGTCTTATCATCGCCGCGCGTCTAGATCTTGCCATTGCGGTCTCGGCCGTCGGCATCTCCTTCGCGATCGGAGCCGTGGTCGGCTCGTTCTGTGGCTATGCCGGTGGCCGGCTCGATCGCGGCGTCGGCCGCTTCGTCGACGTGATGATGGCCTTTCCGCTGTTCGTGCTGGCGATGGCCATGGTCGCAGCCCTCGGCAACCGGATCGAGAACATCGTGATCGCGACCGCGATCATCAATCTTCCCTTCTACATCCGCTTCGCGCGGGCCGAGGTCAATGTCCGCCGGAATGTCGGTTGGGTGGAGGCGGCGCGGGCCTGCGGCGAGAGCCATTTCTCGGTGGTGCTGCGCTTCCTGCTGCCGAACATCCTGCCGGCGATGGCGGTGCAGATCTCGCTCAACCTCGGCTGGGCCATTCTCAACGCCGCGGGCCTGTCCTTCATCGGTCTGGGCGTCAAGCCGCCGACGCCGGAATGGGGCATCATGGTCGCGGAAGGCGCGCGCTTCATCTCGACCGGGCGGTGGTGGCTGGTCGCATTTCCGGGTCTGGCGCTGATGATGGCCGTGCTGTGCTTCAATCTCCTCGGGGACGGGATGCGGGACATTCTCGACCCCCGCATGCGCACATGAGCGAGGCGCTGCTCAGCATTGACGACCTCCACGTCGCGTTCTCGACGCGGCGCGGCATGGTCGAGGCCGTGCGCGGCGTGAGGCTCACGGTCGAGAAGGGCGAGATGCTCGGCCTCGTCGGCGAGAGCGGCTCGGGCAAGTCTGTGACGGGCTTCGCCACGACGCGGCTGCTCGACGCAGCGGGGCGCGTCACCGGCGGCAGGATCCTGTTTCGTGGACAGGACGTGACAAAACTCAGGGGCGATGACCTTCGTCAGCTCCAGGGCGCCGCGATGTCGATGATCTTCCAGAACCCGCGGGCGGCGCTCAATCCGATCCGGGCCATCGGCCTGCAAATCGCGGACGCGATCCTCACCCACAAGCGGATCTCCAAGGACGCCGCGCGCGCCGAGGCGCTGGACCTGCTGCGCGCCGTTCAGATCCGCGAACCCGAGGCGCGGATGAACGCCTATCCGCACGAGCTCTCCGGCGGCATGTGCCAGCGCGTCATGATAGCGATCGCGATCTCCTGCAATCCCGCGCTGCTGATCGCGGACGAGCCGACCACCGGCCTCGACGTCACTACCCAGAAAGTGGTGATGGATCTCCTGGCGGATATCGCCGCCGCGCGCGGCATGGCCACGATCCTGATCACGCACGATCTCGGGCTCGCGGCGCGTTATTGCCGCCGCATCGCCGTGATGGAACGTGGCCGCATCGTCGAGGAGGCGAGTCCAAAGACACTCTTCGGCGCGCCGCAGCACGCTTATACCAGGCGCCTGGTCGCGGCATCGCCGACCGCGACGTCCCGTATCGAAGACCTCGTGACGGAAGAGGAGAGAGAGCGCTACGCGACTGTCGTCGGCAAGCCCCGAACGGAGCTAGCGCACGGCACGCCGCCGCTCCTGGAAGTGCGAAAACTGGCAAAACGCTTCGACCAGGGCTCTGCTGCGGTGGCCGACTTCTCGATGACCATGACCGGCGGCGAGAGCGTCGGTCTCGTCGGGGAGTCCGGCTCCGGCAAGAGCACGACGTCGCGGATGATCTGCCGCCTGATCGACCCGAGCGAAGGCGACATCGTGTTCGACGGGCATTCGATCGGACACGTGGCCTCGCGCGACTTTCACCGCTCGCCCTTGCGCAAAGACATCCAGATGGTGTTCCAGGATCCGAACGAGAGCCTCAATCCGCGCTTTACGGCGTTCGATTGTATCGCCCACCCCCTGATGCGGCTTGGCGGCATGCGCCCGGGTGAGGCGCTTCGCGAACGGGTGGAGGAATGCGCCGTGCGGGTGGGATTGCCGCTGGATCTGTTGCCGCGGTTTCCGCACCAGCTCTCCGGCGGCCAGAAGGCCCGCGTCGGCATCGCCCGCGCCATCGCCTGCCGGCCGCGGCTCCTGGTGCTGGACGAGCCGACCGCCGCGCTCGATGTCTCGGTGCAGGCGGTTGTGCTGCAACTGCTCGACCGCTTGCGGCGCGAGAACGACATCGCGCTGCTGTTCGTCAGCCACGATCTCAACGTGGTGCGCATGCTCTGCGACCGCACCATCGTGCTGCGCAATGGCGGAATCGTCGAGCAGGGCGAGAGCCGGGCGCTGTTCGACAATCCGAAGACCGATTACACGCGCAAGCTGGTCGAGGCGATCCCGCATATCGAGACCGGCGAGATGCTGGCGGCAGCTCTGTGAGGCCTGGGCCCGCCCCAAAAGACGTTGAGATCCCGCTGGCGAAGGTCCGGTTAGTGGCATACCATTTGCACGCCAACGGGTTCTGGTTTCACCTGCTCTTGGCCAACGATGGCCGGCATCACGGCATTATTGGGAGGACTTCATGGATCGCAGGACCGTATTGAAGGGACTGGCTGGCGCGGGCGGTCTGGCATTGACGGGCCTCTCGGCCCCCGCGATCGCGCAAGGCGCATCAGCCCGCACCCTCCGCTTCGTGCCGCAAGCCAATCTCGCCAATTTCGATCCGATCTGGGGCACGCAATATGTCGTGCGCAATGCCGCCGCTCTGGTCTGGGACACGCTTTACGGCATCGATTCCTCGTTGCAGCCGCAGCGCCAGATGGTCGAGTCCGAGGAGACCTCGGACGACGGCAAGACCTGGACGTTCAAATTGCGCCCCGGTCTCAAGTTTCACGACGGCGAGCCGGTGCTGAGCAAGGATGTCGTCGCGAGCCTGTCGCGCTGGGCTGCGCGCGATCCGATGGGGCTGATGATCCTCGCCAACCAGCAGGAATTGACCGTCGTCGACGACCGCACCTTCAAATGGGTCTTGAAGCAGCCCTTCCCGAAAATGCTCTACGCGCTGGCCAAGAACAACGCGCCGTGCTCCTTCGTCATGCCTGAGCGCATTGCCAAGACCGATCCGTTCAAGCAGATCACCGAGTATGTCGGCTCGGGTCCGATGAAATTCGCCAAGGGCGAATGGGTCCCCGGCGCCAAGGCCGTGTTCGAGAAATTCGCAGACTACGTCCCGCGGCAGGAGAAAGCCTCCTGGCTTGCCGGCGGCAAGCAGATCCTGGTCGATCGCGTGGAATGGATCGTGATGCCGGATCCGGCCACCGCGGCCGCCGCCCTGCAGAACGGCGAGGTCGACTGGTGGGAGAATCCGATCGCCGATCTCGTGCCCGTGCTGAAGAAGAACAAGAACATCAGCGTCGACATCGGCGATCCCCTCGGCAATATCGGCTCGTTCCGCATGAACCATCTATTCGCGCCGTTCAACGACGTGCGGGCGCGGCGCGCGGTGCTGATGGCGATGAGCCAGGAAGACTACATGCGCGCGATCGTCGGCGACGACAACGCATTGTGGAAGGCGTTGCCGGGCTTCTTCACGCCGGATACGCCGCTCTACAGCGAGCTCGGCGGCGAGATCCTGAAGGGCAAGCGCGATCTCGATGCGGCCAAGAAGCTGCTGGCCGAAAGCGGCTATTCCGGCCAGCCGGTGACTTGCTTGGTGGCGCAGGACCAGCCGATCACCAAGGCGCAAGGCGACGTGACCGCGGATCTCCTGAAGCGGCTCGGCATGAATGTCGACTTCGTCGCGACGGACTGGGGCACGGTCGGCTCGCGCCGCGCGGCGAAGACGCCGCCCGGGCAGGGTGGCTGGAACATGTTCCACAGCTGGCACGCCGGCGCCGACTGCATCACGCCCGCCGCCTATACCGCCATCCGCGCCAACGGCGAAAAGGCCTGGTTCGGCTGGCCCAATAGTCCGAATACCGAGAAGGAGATCACGACCTGGTTCGACGCCAAGAATCTCGAGGAAGAGAAGGCGGCGATCGGGCGGGTCAACAAGGCGGCGCTCGAGGATGTCGTCTATGCGCCGACCGGCTTCTTCCTGACCTACACGGCCTGGCGCAAGAACGTCTCCGGCATCACCAAGGGGCCGCTGCCGTTCTTCTGGGGTGTGTCGAAGTCTGCATGATCGTGCGTTGAGGCCAGATGCTCTCCTACATCCTCCGTCGCATCGTCGCGACCCTGCCGGTCATGGCAATCGTCGCGCTGTTTGTGTTCAGCCTGCTCTACATTGCGCCGGGTGATCCCGCCGTGGTGATCGCGGGCGACCAGGCGAGTCCGGAGGATGTGGAGCGCATCCGCCAGAGCCTCGGTCTCGATCGTCCCTTCCTGGTCCAGTTCGGAGGCTGGGTCTGGCGCATCCTGCACGGCGATCTCGGCACGTCGATCTTCACCAACCTGCCGGTCTCGGCGATGATCGGACAGCGCTTAGGGCCGACGCTGTCGCTGATGATCGTCACGCTGCTGCTCACGATCGTGGTGGCAGTGCCGCTCGGCGTGATGGCGGCCTGGAAGGCCGGCAGCCTGATCGACCGCGTCATCATGGGCTTTGCCGTTTTCGGCTTCTCGCTGCCCGTCTTCGTGGTCGGCTACATGCTCGCCTACATCTTCGCGCTCGAGCTCGAATGGCTGCCGGTGCAGGGCTATACGCCGCTCACGCAAGGCTTCTGGCCGTGGCTCGAGAACCTGATCCTGCCCGCGATCGCGCTCGGCTGCGTCTACATCGCTCTGGTGGCGCGCATCACGCGCGCCGCCATGCTCGAAGTGTTGCAGCAGGACTATATCCGCACCGCGCGCGCCAAGGGCCTCGGGCAGGGCGGCATCCTGTTCATTCACGCGCTGAAGAACGCGGCGGTGCCGATCGTGACCGTGATCGGGATCGGCATCGCGCTCCTGATCGGCGGCGCGGTCGTCACCGAAAGCGTGTTCGCGATTCCGGGTCTCGGTCGGCTCACGATCGACGCGATCCTGCGCCGCGACTATCCGGTGATTCAGGGCATCGTCCTGCTGTTCAGCTTCGTCTACGTCCTCGTCAATCTGATGATCGACGTCATTTATACGCTCGTTGACCCGAGGATCCGCTATTGACCGACACGACCATCAATCCGCAGGCGCTCCCGGCCGGGCTCGTTCTTGCGCCACAACTGCCGGAAATCCTGCGGCCGGTCACGATCCGGCGCGGCTTCGTCGGGTTTTTGCGCGGCCATCCGACGGTCGCCATTGGTGGCGCGCTGCTGCTGACGCTCGTTCTTATCGCGGTCTTCGCGCCTTATCTCGGAACGGTCGATCCGACCGCGCTCGCCCCCGCCAAGCGCACGCGTGCGCCGTCCGCCGATTTCTGGTTCGGCACCGACGTGCTCGGCCGCGACATCTACTCGCGCGTGCTGTTCGGTGCGCGGGTCTCGCTCACGGTCGGCCTGTCGGTCGCGATCTTCGCATCCGTGGCCGGCCTGGCCATCGGCATGGTCTCCGGCTTCATCCGCTGGGCCGACGGCATCCTGATGCGCTTCATGGACGGCTTGATGTCGATCCCGCCGATCCTGCTGGCGATCGCGCTGATGGCGCTGACGCGGGGGAGCGTCGGCAACGTCATCCTCGCCATCACCGTCGCCGAGATCCCGCGTGTTTCGCGGCTCGTGCGCAGCGTGGTGCTGTCGCTGCGCGAGCAGCCCTATGTGGATGCCGCGGTCGCCTGCGGCACGCGCACACCGATGATCATCCTCCGTCACATCCTGCCGAATACGCTGGCGCCGATGCTGGTGCAGGCGACCTACATCTGCGCCAGCGCCATGATCACCGAGGCGATCCTGTCCTTCATCGGCGCCGGAACACCGCCGACCATTCCGTCCTGGGGCAACATCATGGCCGAGGGCCGCGCGTTGTGGCAGGTCAAGCCCTACATCGTGTTCTTTCCGGCGGCCTTCTTGTCCGTCACCGTGCTTGCGGTGAATCTGCTCGGCGACGGCCTTCGCGATGCGCTCGATCCGCGCATGGCCAAGCGTCTCTGACCGGGGGCTGATCGCGATGGCGCTGCTCGAAGTCGATAACCTCCAGACTCATTTCCGCACCCCCGGCGGCATCAACCGCGCGGTGGACGGGGTGTCTTTCCATGTCAACGAGGGCGAGACGCTGGCCATCGTCGGGGAGTCCGGCTGCGGCAAGTCGGTGACATCGATGTCGCTGATGCGGCTGATCCCGGAGCCGCCGGGCAGGATCGCAGGTGCGATCCGCTTTGCCGGGAGAGACCTGCTGCAACTCTCCGATCGCGAGATGCGCGCGATCCGTGGCAACGACATCTCGATGATCTTTCAGGAGCCGATGACCAGCCTCAATCCGGTTCTGACCGTCGGCCGGCAGATCCGCGAGACGCTGATGATCCATCAGGGCCTGGACAAGCAGGCGGCCGAGGCGCACGCGATCGAGATGTTGACGCTGGTCGGCATTCCCGAGCCGAAGCGGCGCGTGCGCGAATATCCGCACCAGCTCTCCGGCGGCATGCGCCAGCGCGTGATGATCGCCATTGCGCTGGCCTGCAATCCCAAGCTTCTCATTGCCGACGAGCCGACCACCGCGCTCGACGTGACGATCCAGGCGCAGATCCTGAAGCTGATGCTGGACCTCAAGCGCCGTGTCGGCGCGGCCATCATCCTGATCACCCACGACCTCGGCGTTGTCGCCGAGATCGCCGAGCGCGTCATGGTGATGTATGCGGGCCGCAAGGTCGAGGAGGCGCCGGTGGCGGAACTGTTCCGCTCGCCGCGTCATCCCTATACGCAAGGCCTGTTAGGTGCGGTGCCGCGGCTCGGCTCGTCGCTCACGGGCACGGCAAGACGGCTCGCCGAAATTCCCGGGCAGGTGCCCGATCTCAGAAAGCCGATCACCGGCTGCGTCTTTGCCGGTCGCTGTGCGCTCGCGACCGATCTGTGCCGCCAATATGCGCCGGGGCTCGAGGAGAAGGGCCCTCGTCACGTCGCCGCCTGCCACTATGCGGCCAAAGGAGCTGTCGCGGCATGAGCCCTCCGCTGCTCCAGGTCAACGACCTCAAGAAGCACTTTCCGGTCAAGTCCGGCCTGTTCGGCCGCAAGTCCGAATTCGTCTATGCGGTCGACGGCGTCTCCTTCGAGATCGCGCGCGGCGAGACGCTGTCGCTCGTCGGTGAGTCCGGCTGCGGCAAGTCGACGGTCGGCCGCGCCATCTTGCGGCTGTTCGACATCACCGCGGGCCAAGTCATCCTCGACGGCCAGCGTATCGACGACGCACATCCGGGCACGATGCGCCAGATGCGCCGGCGCGTGCAGGTGGTGTTCCAGGATCCGTTCTCCAGCCTCAATCCGCGCATGCGGGTGCGTGACATTCTGGCCGAGCCAATCCGGAATTTCGGCCTCGCCAAATCCGCCGAGGATCTCGAGGTCCGCGTCACCTCCCTGATGGACACGGTGCGGCTGCCGCGCGAGGCGCTGAACCGCCGGCCGCACGAGTTCTCCGGCGGCCAGCGCCAGCGCATCGGCATCGCCCGCGCGCTCGCGGCCGAACCCGAGCTGATCGTGTGCGACGAGGCGGTCTCGGCGCTCGACGTCTCGGTCAAGGCGCAGATCGTCAATTTGCTGCAGGATCTCCAGAGCGAGTTCGGCCTCGCGCTGCTGTTCATCAGCCATGACCTCGCCATCGTCGAGCACATGACCCACCGCGTCGCCGTGATGTATCTCGGCAAGATCGTCGAGATAGCGCCGCGCCGAGAGATCTTTGCCGCGCCAAGGCATCCCTACACCAGAGCGCTGCTCTCAGCGGTGCCGCTGCCCGAGCCCGGCGCCCAGCGCAATCCGATCATCCTCAAGGGCGACGTGCCGAGCCCGATCAATCCACCGAAGGGATGCCGCTTCCACACCCGCTGCCCGCTCGTCTTCGATCGCTGCCGGGTCGAAGAGCCGGTGCTTCGCGCAGTTGGGACCGAGCAGTGGGTGGCCTGTCATCTCGAAGACGGAGCTGTGGCGACGAGCGGCTGAAGGGTGAGATTCGCGCCGGAAATTCGTCAGCAAAAACAACCCCATTCTACTGTGCATGGGGTTGTTTTCGCATTTTTGATGGGGCCGGCCTCAACCCTGCCGGCGCAGGAAGCCCGTGATCGTGACCTTTTCCCAGATGCCGGCGGCGGCAAAGGGGTCGGCGCGATTGAAGGCTTCGACTTCGCCACGACCCGGTGCCTCGATCAGGAACAGGCTGCCGATCATCGTCTGACCATCGTCGGAGACGAGCGGCCCCGACATCACGATCTTGACGCCGAAGCGCGAGGTGTCGCTGAGGAAAGCCTTGTGGGCATCGTAATTGGCAAGCCGGGTCGGCAGCGCGCCGGCGCGGTCGACGGCGTGAATGGCGAACAGCATGGTGGTCTCCGTTTCTTGACTCGGTTCTTGGGACGGCCGCCGCGACGGCCGTCCGAGATTGTCGTGAGTGCGCTTACTTCGCGCTGAGCTTGCCGGCCTCCTCGAAGGTCGGGCAGGTCCGCTGCTCCAGCGGCACGTCGAACGGCCCAAAATTGTCCTTGGTGATGACAGTCGGCTTCAGCACGATCTCGGCGATGACGGGCTGGTTGCGCAAGGACCGGATCGCCATCATGGTGCCGAGGCAGCCTTGGGCAAATCCGTTGTAGTCGCCGCTCGCGAGCAGCTTGCCGGACTTGATCGCGTCGATCGCCTCCTTGGTACCGTTGATGCCGATCACCTGGGCCTTGCGGTTGGCGCCGTCGAGCGCCTCGATCGCGCCGACCGCCATGGCGTCGTTGGCCGCCAGCACGCCGTCGATCTGCGAATTCGACTGCATCAGGTTCTCCATCACCTGGAGCGCCTGGAGGCGCTGGTAGTTACCCGGCTGCGACGCCAGGAGTTTCGCACCGGGGGTCTCCTTCAGCGCGTCGTTGAAGCCGCGGACGCGATCGACATTGGTCAGCGAGCCCTTGACGCCCTCGATGATGACGATGTTGCCCTTGCCGCCCAGCGTCTTGAGCAGGAAGCGCGCGGTCTCGAGCCCGAGGCTGTAATCGTCGGCGCCGACGAAGGAGAGGAACTTGCCGCCCGCGGAGCGGTCGGTGATGTTGACGACGGGGATCTTGGCCTCGTTGATCTTCTCGACCCCGGGCACCATCGCCTTGTAGTCAACCGGCGTGAACACGATCGCGCTCGGCTTCTTCACGACGACGTCCTCGATCTGGCTCAGCTGCTCCGGGATGCTGTCGGGCTTGGTCGGGATGTATTGCAGCGTCTTGGCGTTCAGCGTCTTCGCCATGTTGTCGGCGCCGACCCGCACCGTCTGGAAGAACGGGTTGGTCTGGTTCTTGGTGAAGACGGCGATGGTCTCGCCGTCGGCGCGCGCCTCGCTGGTGAACGCGGCCGCCATCAGCAGCGGCAGTGCGAGGTAAGCCAGTTTCTGTTGTCTCATGTTGCCTCCATCCCTCATTTTGCTTGTTGGAACTCAATGAACTCATTGCGCGCGGCGGCGGGTCTTCATGTCGAGCCACACCGCGAGAATGACGATGATGCCTGTCACCAGCGGCTGCCAGTTGGCGCTGACCGAGAGCAGGTTCATGCCGTTCAGCACCAGCGTCAGGATCAGCGCGCCGATGAAGGTGCCGAACACGGTGCCGACGCCGCCGAACAGCGAGGTGCCGCCGATCAGAACGGCCGCGATCGCCGGCAGCGTCAGGCTCTCGCC
>NZ_AJQF01000158.1:0-61778 GCF_000261705.1 Bradyrhizobium genomosp. III
GCGACAGGAAGATGATCGAGGCAAGTCCCGCCATGGTGCCTGAGACCGCATAGACCAGCAGCAGGCGGCGCGGGACCGGAATGCCGGAGAGGCGCGCGGCGACCGGATTAGCGCCGATCGCATAGATCTCCTGGCCCCAGATCGTCCGTTGCGCAAACAGCGTCCCGATCCCGAGGAACACCAGCAGCAGATAGACCGGGATGGGCAGGCCGAACAGATAACCGCTGCCGATCTGTCGGAAGCCCGCCGGGAAGCCGTGCAGCGTCTCGCCGGCCATGTACCAATAGGTGAGGCCGTTCAGCACCCAGAGCATGCCATAGGTGGCGATGAAGGAGGGGATGCGCAGCGCGGTGACCATGACGCCGTTGAGCAGGCCAACGATGCCGCCGCAGGCAAGCCCGGTGAGGATGCCGAGCGCCGGCGAGCCGGTCTTGTGGATCACGGTCCCGGCGATGCAGGCCGACAGCGCAACATTGGCGCCAACGGAGAGGTCGAGGCCGGCCGTCAGCACCACCAGCGTCAGGCCGGAGGCGATGAAGAAGGTCAGGCTCGCCTGCCGGAGCACGTTGAGGATGTTGCCGAGGCTCAGGAAGGAATCGCTGAGCACGGCGAGCACCGCGCAGATCAAGAGGGCCGCGAGCAGGCGATAGAACACCTGGATCGCATCCTGCGACAGGAAGGAACGGGGCGGCATCATCGCCTCTTTGGTGATGTCGGTCATGCCCGGCTCCTGAGACCATCGAGGAACAGCGCGACGATGACGAGGACGCCGACGCTTGCGACCTGCACCGAGGACGGCAGCGAGATCAGGTTCAACCCGTTGCGCAACACGCCGACCGAGAGGACGCCGAGCAGGGTACCGAGCAGCCAGCCATTGCCGCGCTCGAACGAGGTGCCGCCGACCGCGACGGCGGCGATGGCATCGAATTCAAGTCCGAGGCCGGCGGTGGGGTGGCCGGAATTCATCCGCGCGGTCATCAACAGGCCCGCGATGCCCGCCATGGCGCCACCGATCGCGTAGACCGCGATCAGCAGACGGTTCGGCGAGAGGCCGGCATAGCGCAGCGCCTCGCGATTGCCGCCGAGTGCGAAAATGTAGGTGCCGAAGCGGGTGTGATAGAGCAGGCCGTGGAACGCCGCGTAGGTCACGAGAGCCATCACGATCGGCACGGGAATGCCGAGCAGCGTCGCTGAATAAATGTCGCGGACGCCGTGGGGGATGCCGACCACGCTCTGGCCGTCGCTGACGATCAGCGACAGGCCCTGCGCCATGCCGAGCGTACCGAGCGTGGCGACGAAGGGCGGAATGCCCAGGATCGCCACCAGCCAGCCGTTGGCGACGCCGAAGGCCGCGCCGACCAGCAGGCCGGCGCCTAAACCGAGCAGCATCGATTTGGTGGCGAGCGACACGATCGCGACGCAGAGCGAGGTCAGCGTCAGCACCGCGCCCATCGACAGGTCCAGCCCCTCGGTCATGATGATCAGCGTCATCGGCAGCGCGAGCATGGTCAGGATGGTCGACTGCACGAGCACGTTGGAGAGATTGGCGACCGACAGAAATCCCGGCGCGATCACGCTGAACAGCGTGACCAGGAGCACGAGCACGATGGCAACGCCGGGAATGCGTTGCAGCGGATTGGGCTGTGAAACGACCGCGGCTTCACGCATGATGCATCCCCAGTCGCACGATGTTCTCCTCGGTCAGTTCGTTGCGGTTCAGGTGGCCGGCGATGCGCCCCTCGCGCATCACATAGGCGCGGTCGCAGACATGGCAGATCTCGACCTGTTCGGACGAGATCATCAGCGCCGCCGCGCCTTCCGCGACCAGGCGGTCGATCAGCGCAAAGATCTCGGACTTGGCGCCGATGTCGATGCCGCGCGTCGGCTCGTCGAAGATGAAGAGCTTTGAGCCGGCCGCCAGCCATTTGCCGATCACGACCTTCTGCTGGTTGCCGCCCGAGAGCAGGCCGACGGTCTGACGCGCACTCGGTGTCGCGATCCTCAATTGCCGGATCAGGGCATCGGAGGTGCGCTGCGCACCGCGCTGGTCGAACAGCCCGCTCGGGAACAGCTTTCGCAGCGCCGACACCACCAGATTGTCGCTCACCGAGCGCAGCAGCGCGAGACCTTCGCTCTTGCGACTCTCCGGGATCAGCGCGATGCCGCGGCGAGCGGCGAGGTCCGGCTCGCCGGAGATGGCCTTGCCGTCGAAGATGATCTCGCCCGACGTCACGGGATCGGCGCCGAAGATGGCGCGTGCGACTTCGCTGCGGCCCGAGCCGACCAGGCCGCACAGGCCGACGATCTCGCCGCGGCGCACCTCGATGTTGATGTCGGAGATGCCGGTCGAGGCGGTCAGGCCCTTGACCTCGAGCAGCAGCTCGCCAGGCTTGTCGGCAAAATTGCGCGGATAGGTCATGTCGACGTTGCGGCCGACCATCATGCGGACGAGCTGGTCCGGCGTGACGTCGGCGGGCCGGACGCCGTCGATGCGTCGGCCGTCGCGCAGTACCGTGATACGATCACCGAGTGCGAACACTTCGGCCATGCGGTGCGAGATGTAGACGATCGACACGCCGTCGGCCTTCAGCCGTGCGATCAGGGCAAACAGCAGCTCGGTCTCGCGGTCGGACAGCGCCGCGGTCGGCTCGTCCATCACGAGGATGCGGGCGTCCTGGCTGATCGCCTTGGCGATCTCGACCATCTGCTGCTGCGCGACGCCGAGCTTGTCGACGATGGTGGAGGGATCGATGTCGAAGCCGATGGTGTCGAGCACGCGCTTTGCGTCAGCCAGGATCTTGCGGCGGTCGATGGCGCCGGGGATGTGGCCTTTCGGCTCGCGGCCGAGGAAGATGTTCTGTGCGATATCGAGATAGGGGACCAGCGAGAATTCCTGGAAGATCACGGCAATGCCGAGCTTCTGCGCATCCGCGGTCGAGGAGATCGCGACCTTCTTGCCCTCAAAATAGAACTCGCCAGCGTCGGCGCGGTAGGCACCGCACAGCACCTTCATCAGGCTCGACTTGCCGGCGCCGTTCTCCCCGAGCAGCATGTGGACTTCGCCGGGGTAGACGGCAAAGGACACGTCATCCAGCGCCTTGACGCCGGGAAACTCCTTGCTGATGCCGCGCAGCTCCAGCAGCGGGGTGGGCGAGGTGACCTCGATCGGAAGCGCGTCGCTCATGCCTTGTCACTCATGCCTTGGCTCCGCTCGCAAAGATCTTTCCGGGGTTCATCAGATCATTCGGATCGAGTGCGGCCTTGATGGATCGCATCACATCGACGGCTTCGCCAAGCTCGTCGGTGAGATAGTCGATCTTGCCGAGCCCGATGCCATGCTCGCCGGTACAGGTGCCGTCCATGGCGATGGCGCGGGCGACCATGCGGGCCTGAAGCGCCTTAGCGCCTTCGGCCTCCTCGGGCTGAGCCGGGTCGATCAGGATCAGCATGTGGAAATTGCCGTCGCCGACATGGCCAACGATCGGCGCGGTAAAGCCGTGCTCGTCAGCGTCGCGCCGCGTCTCGGTCAGGCATTCCGCCAGCCGCGAGATCGGCACGCAGACATCGGTGATCACGGCGCGTGCGCCGGGCCGGAGGCCGAGGCCGGCATAGAGCGTGTTGTCGCGGGCGTGCCAGAGCCGGCTGCGGTCTTCCTGTGCCTTGGCCCAGGCAAAGCCATGGCCGCCATGGTCGGCGGCGATCGCCTGCGCGGCCTCGGCCTGCTCGTCGACCGAGGTCTCGGATCCGTGAAATTCGAAGAACAGGGTGGGCGCTTCGCGGTAACCGAGCTTGGCATAGGCATTGATGCCGCGCATCATGACGTCGTCGAGCAGCTCGATGCGCGCCACGGGGATCGCGGACTGGATCACGGAGATCGCGGTATCGACGGCGTCGTGCAGGGTGTCGAAGCTGCAGACCGCGGCCGAGATCGCCTGTGGGACGGGATGCACCTTCAGCGTGATCTCGGTGATGATTCCGAGCGTGCCCTCCGCGCCGACGAACAGGCGCGTCAGGTCGTAGCCGGCTGCCGACTTCCGCGCACGCTTCGCGGTCCGGATCACCCGGCCGTCGGCCAGCACCACCTCCAGCGCCATGACATTGTCCTTCATCGTGCCGTAGCGCACCGCCATGGTGCCGGAGGCGCGCGTCGAGGTCATGCCGCCAATCGAGGCGTCGGCGCCGGGGTCGATCGGGAAGAACAGGCCGGTGTTGCGCAGCTCTGCATTGAGCTGCTTGCGGGTAATGCCGGGCTGCACCACGACATCCATGTCGCTGTCGTGCACGCTGAGCACCCTGTTCATGCGGGCTAAGTCGAAGCAGACGCCGCCCGCGACCGAGGCCGCATTGCCTTCGAGCGAGGTGCCGGCGCCGTACGGGACGATCGGCATGCCCGCGCTCGCGCACAGCTTGACGATCTCCGCGACCTCCTGCGTGGTCTCAGGGAAGACGACGATGTCCGGCGGCAAATTGCGATAATGCGACTCGCTCTGCCCGTGCTGATCGAGCACGCCGCGCGCAACGCTCGCGCGCGGGCCGATCATGCCCGTGAGGCGCTCGGCCAAGATGCTCGTGCTGACCCGCGGTCCCATCCTCAGCTCCCGTCTGCCCCCTGTTGCCGGACTCTTGCTGGTCCGTCGCCGCTCTAGCTTAAGCGGCTCTTGCGTTGCTCGCGACCTGCTTTAGGCCGAAATCATAGTTGAGATGGAAATACTCGCTGTCCACCATGCGACCATCCGGCGCACGGCCGGCCGGATGCCTGGTGAATTCGCGGATCAGGCTGTCTTTGACGCCGAACACCACGTCCGAGTCGAGATACTGGTCGCCGGCAACGAACACATGTGTGACGAGCTGCTCGAAGCCGGGCGCGGAAATCATGAAATGCACATGCGCGGGGCGCCAGGGATGGCGGCCCTGCGCCTCGAGCATCTCGCCAACCGGGCCGTCATGCGGAACGGGATAGGCGGCCGGCTTGATCGACCAGAAATGGAATCTGCCGTTGGCGTCGGTGTGGAAGCGCGCGCGCATCGCGAGATCGCCAATGGCATCGAGCTGCTGCACGTCGTAATAACCATCATCGTCGGAGTGCCAGACGTCGACGACGGCGCCCACGAGCGGCTTGCCGTCGACGGTCGCCACCGAGCCGGTGACCAGCATCGGATCGCCCTCCATCGGACCGGAGATATCCGCGCCGCTGTCCTTTTCCGGTGCGGCCTGGACGAAGAACGGGCCGAGCACCGTGGTTTCGGTCGCGCCCTCTGGCACCGGATGGTTGATCGCGTCGACCAGCATGGAGACGCCGAGCGTGTCCGACAACAGGATGAACTCCTGGCGCTTGTCGTCGCACATGTGGCCGGTGCGGGTCAGGAAATCGATGCCGAATTCCCATTCCTTCTGGGTCGGCCGCACCTCGCGGACGAAGGCATGAAGGTGGCGCACCAGCGCTTCGCTGACCTGCTTGATGCGCGGATCGGTTGCGTCCTTGATCCGCTCCAGCACGGCGTCGGTGATCGTGTTCTCGTTGAAATTGCGCATATGTGTGCCTTCCGCCGATCAGAGTTTGGGCTCGCCGAGCCCGGACAGCCGTTCCAGGTGCTTGACCGTCGCGATGAAGTCGGTGTCGCCGTCGCCTTGCGCGACCAGCGAGCCGTAGGTCTCGCGCACTTGGGCCGCCAGCTGCAACGGCACGCCGACGGCATGGCCGGCACCCAGGATCAGGTCGAGATCCTTGGCCATCTGCTTGCAGGAGAAGGTCGACTCGAAATCGCGGGTTCGTAGCGGCGCGGTCTTGTATTTCACCATCGGCGAGGCCACCGCGCTGTCGTCGAGCACCTTCAAGATATCCTGCCAGGCGATGCCGCCCTTGCGCGCCAGCGCCAGGCTCTCGGCCATCATCGCGGCCGACACCGCAATCATCAGATTGACCGAGAGCTTTGCGTAGCGGGCTTCCTCAGCTGGTCCAAGATAGGTCTGTGCGCGGGTGAAGGCGGCGAACAGCGGCTTTGCGTTTTCGAAGGCGTCATTCGGCCCCGAGACGAAGCAAGTCAAGGCGCCGGTATGAACGATGCTGGCATTGCCGGAGACCGGTGCGCGCAGATAGGCAATCCCGCGGGCCTGTGCCGCGGCCGCGACTTCAGTAGAAGCCTCGACACTGACAGTGCTGGTTTCGATCAAAATGGCGCCCGGCGCCATCGCGGCGATGACGCCGGTGGGGCCGAGCAGGGCGCCGCGCAACGCGACGTCGTCGGGCAGGGAGGTGACGACAGCCGCCTTGCCGCTCACGGCCTCGGCCGGCGATGCGGCAATCGCAATACCTTGCGCGCGTGCCTCGTTGATCCGCGCCGCGCTCTGGTCGAACGCGGTGACGGCAAAACCGGCCTTGGCGACGAGCGCCGACATCGGCAGCCCCATCTTGCCGATCCCGATGAAAGCGATGATTTTCGAGGTATCTGTCATTGTTGTTGTCCGTTGGCGCCTCAGGCGGCGCGTCCCTGTCGTTCGATGTCCTGCACCAACCGCCGGCCGGATTGCGCCAGCAACTCTTTCTTGGTCTCCAACCCCTCAGCCAGCAGTCGACCGTTCCGCTTCTTCCAGGCGCCGCCGATCATGACGGCCTCGATATTGGCGAGGCTCGTCTGCATCACGACGGTGGCGACGGGATCATGCACCGGGACGAGGTTGAGATCGCCGGCGTTGATGATGACGAGATCGGCGAGCTTGCCTGGCGTCAGCGAGCCGATCTGGCGCTCGCGGCCGAGCATGCGGGCGCCTTCCGTCGTGATCCAGCGCAGCGCCTCGCGCACGGGGATCGTGGTCGTCGCGGGGATGGTGCCGCGGGTCTTGCGGGACTCCGCATTGTCGAGCGATCGCTGCATCGAGAGCGCAATGCGCGCGGCGGAGAACAGGTCGCCGGCCAGGATGGATTCGAGGTCAATGCCGATGGTCGGCCGCACGCCACGCCTGAGCAACCGTCCGGTGATCGGAAAGCCATGGCCCTGGATCATCTCGTTCTCGGGCGTCACCGAGAAGGAGACGCCGAGATCGACCATCATGTCGAGGAGATTGTCGGGCAAATCGTTGCCATGGACGATGTTGATGTCGGTGCCGACGAGGCCGGCTTCGATCAGCTTCTCCCAGCCGCCGGGCGTCTTGGCCGGACCGCCGCCCTGATGCATCGATGCGATCAGCTTGAGCTCGCGCGCCATGCGTAAATCATGCATGGCGACCTCGAGCGTCGAATAATGCGGGCCGAGGATCGCAAGGCCCAGCGTGACAAGGCCGTCGCGGTCGGCGAGGGGACCCGTGAGCAGCCGCTCGACCTCGCGGCGCGGATGCGGCACTTCCGAGAAATGCGGCTCGCCGGGCTTTGGCTCCGGCTTTGGCGAGCCATGGAAGAACGCGGCACGAATGCCGCTCTCGATCAGGCCGCGCACGGCAGCGTCGGTATGATCAGGTGTCGGATTGTTGTGACACCAGTCGACGAGTGTTGTCGTGCCGCAGTTGATCTGGTTCAGCGCGCCGACCAGCGTCGCGATATGGATGTCGTCGGGCCGGAACACGGTGGCCAGCCCGGCATGCATGCGGCGGAAATATTCCAGCAGTGTCCAGTTCGCGGCATAGCCGCGCAGGCCCGTCTGCCAGGTGTGCATATGCGCGTTGATCAGGCCGGGGATGACGATGCGACCCTTTCCGTCGATGATCTCCGTATCGGTCGCGACATCGATCGATGGTCGCACCTCGACGATCCGGTTGCCCTCGACCAGCACGTCGCCGGTGCCGAGGTCGCCGATCGCGTCATCCATGCTGATGACGGTCGCGGATCTGATCAGCGTGCGTCGCATGATCTCACGCCGCCGTTTTGACAGCGCCCGGCGGCTCGCCGGCCCAGGCGCGTGCGATCAGATCGCGAATGGCGCCGCGCTCGAGCGGGCGCGGATTCCAGTAGGCGTTGGTGACGGCAAGATCAGCCGCCTTGTCGATGCCGCCCTCGGGCATGCCGATATCGCGCAGCGCCGTCTTCGCACCCAGCCGCTTCGCAAGTTCGAAAAGTCCCTGCGATGCATCGGCAGCGCCAATCGCGCGCGAGATGCGCATCATGGCGTCGGGCACCGCCGGCGCATTGTAGGCCAGCGCATGCGGCAGCACGATGGTGTGGGTCTCGGCATGCGGCAGGTCGAAGGTTCCGCCGAGCGTGTGGCAGAGCTTGTGATGCAGCGCCATGCCGACGGTGCCCAGACAAACACCGCACAGCCAGGCGCCGTAAAGCGCTTCTGTGCGGGCCTCGCGGTCGTCGCTCTTGGCGGCGATGGCGGGCAGGGCGCGGGCCAGTGCGCGGATGCCTTCTTCCGCCATCAGCGACGTCACGGGATTGGTGTCGCGCGCGTAAAGCGCTTCCACCGCGTGGGCGATCGCGTTGATGCCTGATGTCGCGGCGAGACCCGCCGGCAGCGTCAAAGTGAGATCGACATCGTAGATCACGGTCTCCGGCAGGATAGCCGCATCGCGCACGGTGGTCTTCAGGCCGTTCTCGGTCTGGCCGACGATCGGCGTCATCTCCGAGCCTGCATAGGTGGTGGGAATGCAGAGCTGGTTGACGCCGGTTCGCAGCGCCAGCGCCTTGCCGAGGCCGGTGGTCGAGCCGCCGCCGAGCGAGACGACGCAGTCGGCCTCGCACGCCTTCATTGCCGCGAGCGCACGCTCCGTGACCTCGACCGGCGTGTGCATGGTGGCCCCGGGAAAGATGCCGGCATAGAGCGGGCCGAGCGCCGCCCCAAGGCTCTTGCCCTGCGCCTCCTGCTGCGGCGTCGTCAGCACAAGCGCGCGCTTGCCGCCGAGCCGTTCCACCTCGGCCTTGGCGGAGCCAAGCGTTCCGCTACCGAAGACGACGCGGCAGGGCAGGTTTTCAAAGGTGAACGAACCGATCATGCGCCGGTCTCTTTGATGGGATAATCGACCTGGAAGCGTCCGATCCGCAAGTCGCCAAGCGCCTCGCGCACGCGTAGATGTTCGGGATGGTTGGCATAGGCCGAGAGCGCGGCCTGGTCGGTAAATTCCGAGAACAGCACCACGTCGCAGGCGTAGTCGACCGCACTGACGTCCATGCCGACTTCGATATGGGTGAGGCCGTCGATCCTACCCTTGAGGCCCTCGAACAGGGTCTTGACCTTGACCCGGGCGGCGGAGCGCTCCTCGGGGCTTTCCCCGCGCAACCGCCACATCACGATGTGCCTGATCGGGCCCGACATTTCCTGATTTTCCTCGCCTGCGATTATGTCTCGTTGTGGCTATTTTGCCTTGCAGAAAACGGAAATAAAGGCCAAAATTTGTAAGTCTCTTTTCCTCTTTTAGCAAAAATGGACCGGCTGCTCCAACTCGAAGTCTTCTCCAAAACCGCCGAACTCGGCAGCCTGTCCAAGGCCGCCGAAATCCTGCGGATGTCGAACGCGGCCGCCAGCCGCCACCTCAGCGCGCTGGAGGAACGGCTCGCAGTCCGGCTGATCGAACGCAACACGCGCCGGCTATGGCTGACGGAGGCAGGGCAGGAGCTTCTGCAGCGCTGCAGCACGTTGTTGAACGAGCTCGCCGAAGCCGAGGATGCCGTCTCCGACCGCGCGCTGTCGCCGAAGGGCATGCTGCGCGTGACGAGTTCGCTGTCCTTTGCGATGATCTATCTCGCGCCGATGCTGCCCGCCTTCCGCGCGCTGTATCCTGATCTCAGCGTGCAGATCATCAGCGCAAACCGCTACCTGGACTTCATCGAGGCCGGCATCGACGTGGCGATCCGCACGCGCGAGCACGAGCCGGATTCCAACATCATCGTCCGCCGCATCGGCCAGATGCACCGCGTGCTCGCGGCGGCGCCGTCATATCTGGAGAAGCACGGCCGGCCGGAGCACCCTGCCGATCTCGCCCGCCACAACATGCTGATCTACAATCTCGCCAACGATCCCTATTCGCTGCGGCTCAGCCAGGGCAGCACGACGCAGACGGTGCGGATCGCGCCGACGCTCGACAGCAATGATGGCCAGATCATCTGCGGTGCGGCACGCGCGGGGCTCGGCATCCTGATCCAGCCGCTTTACATCGTGCAGAGCGATATCGCAGCCGGCCGGCTGGTGCCTGTCCTGACGGGCTGGGAGTTGCCGCTGCTCACCATGAACATCGCCTATCAAAACCGCGTCCGGCTGCCTGCCAAGATCAGGGTGTTTTCCGACTTCCTGGTCAGCCACATCCGCGAGCATTCCGAGCCGGGGATCTGGATCGACGCGGCGAAGTGAGCGGAAGCAGTCATGTATCTCGGCATCGATCTCGGCACCTCCGCAGTCAAGACCGTTCTCGTCGACGGCGCCCAGCGCGTGATTGCAAGCGAGAGCCGGCCGCTGATGATCACCTCGACGCAATCGGGTTATTACGAGCAGGACCCCGCGCAATGGATCGAGGCGACCTTCGCCACGCTCGATGCCCTGAAGACGTCGCATGGAAAAGAGCTGGCGACGGTCGAGGGCATTGGGCTGTCCGGCCAGATGCATGGCGCCACGCTGCTCGATGCGAGCTCGAGGCCGCTGCGGCCTTGCATCCTGTGGAACGACGGACGCGCTGCCGCCGAGTGTCGCGTCCTGGAGCAGCGCTGGCCTGCCTTGCGTGCCGTGACGGGCAATAAGGCGATGCCAGGCTTTACCGCGCCGAAACTGCTCTGGGTCGCGACGCACGAACCTGAAGTCTTTGCAGCGACGAAATTGGTGCTGCTGCCAAAGGCCTATCTGCGCCTGGTGATGTCAGGCGAGGCCGTCGAGGACGTGTCGGATGCGTCGGGATCCCTATGGCTCGACGTCGCGCGCCGGGACTGGTCGGACGAGGCCTTGGCCGCGACCGGCCTGTCGCGCGATCACATGCCGCGCCTGGTCGAGGGATGCGCGGCAGCAGCAACATTGCGCAGCGACCTCGCGCAGCGCTGGGGCATGGTGAGGCAGCCGGTGATCGCGGGCGGCGCTGGCGACAATCCGGCGGGCGCCGTCGGCATCGGTGCGATCCAGCCGGGAACCGCGTTCGTATCTTTGGGAACCTCGGGTGCCCTGCTGGCGCCGACCAGTACAATCGCTGCGAACCCGGACTGTGCGGTGCATACCTTCTGCCACGCCGTTCCCGGCATGTGGATTCAGGCTGGCGCGATGCTGTCGGCCGCCTCCTGCCTCGCCTGGGCCGCGCGCCTGTTCGGCGTCAGCGAGGCCGAGTTGCTGGCGCCGCTTGGATCGCATCCACAGGCGCCGTCGCCGGTGAGCTTCCTGCCTTATCTCGCGGGTGAGCGGACGCCGCACGACGATCCCGTCGTGCGCGGCATGCTCGATGGTTTGAGCCATGGCACCGATCGCGCGGCGATCGTGCAGGCGGTGCTCGAGGGCGTTGCCTTCGCGCTGGCCGATTGCCGCGACGCGCTCGCCGATGCTGGCATTGTGATTACGGAAGCCGATGCCATTGGCGGTGGTTCACGGTCCGGCTTCTGGCTCTCGGTGCTGGCGAACGTGCTGAATGTTCCGATCCACCGCTTCGCCGGAGGTGAGACCGGCGCAGCGTTCGGTGCGGCGAGATTGGGGCGACTTGCTGTCACCGGTGAGGCGATCGCCGCCGTTTGCACCCGGCCGCAGCGCATCGAGACGTACGAACCTGACACCGGGCTGACTGATGCTTATGCCGAGCGGCTTCCCGCCTGGCGCGAACTGTATCGGCCGCGCCACTAGCATCGCCTCGATGCTACATTCCCGTCTGTTCGGTATTGCCCTGTGCCGCGGCCTTTTGTTTAATGCGCAAGCCGCGCTGACAGAATGATTGAGACGCGGGTGGGAAACGCATTGTGCGCCGGGAGGCACGATGAACGATCCGATCCTCGAGATGCGCGGGGTCTCAAAGTCCTTCTTCGGCATCAAGGCGCTGCGCGCCGTCGATCTCACTGTCTATGCCGGTGAAATGCATGCCCTGATGGGTGAGAACGGCGCCGGCAAGTCGACGCTGATGAAGATCCTGTCCGGCGCCTATCGGCCGGATCCCGGCGGCGAGATCCGCATCGAAGGACAGCCGGTACGGATCGAAGGTCCGCTCGGCGGCCGCGCGGCAGGCATCTCCATCATCTATCAGGAGCTGTCGCTCGCGCCCAATCTCAGCGTTGCCGAGAATATCTATCTGGGGCGAGAGATATCGCGGACAGGCTTGCTGGCGCGCGGCGCCATGCGCGAGGGCGTCGGTCCCATCCTGAAGCGGCTCGGTGCGGACTTCCTGCCGTCGACGCTGGTGGCGCATCTGTCCATGGGGCAACGGCAACTGGTCGAGATCGCGCGTGCGCTGCACGCGAGATCAAGGATCCTGATCATGGACGAGCCGACCACGGCGCTGTCGGCCGGCGAGAGCGCACGGCTGTTCGCGCTGATCCGCCAGCTTCGCGCCGAGGGCCTCGCCATCATCTACATCTCGCATCGCATGGACGAGGTCTACGCGCTCGGCGACCGCGTCACCGTGCTGCGCGACGGCCGGCTGGTCGGCTCGCTCGACAAGCCCGAGATCCGTGCGGACACCATCGTGCGGCTGATGGTCGGGCGCGACGTCTCATCGTTCTACAAGAAGGACCATGATCCGGAGGCGGGACGCGGCCATCCCGTGCTCGCCGCGATCGACATGGCCGATGGCCTGCGCGTCAAGGGCTGCTCGCTGACCGTGCACGCGGGTGAGGTGGTCGGTCTCGCCGGCCTGATCGGCGCCGGGCGTACCGAGCTTGCGCATCTCATCATCGGCGCGTTGCCAAAAACCTCCGGCCGGCTCGAGCTGGAGGGACGGCCGGTCGAGATCCGCACGCCGGGTGAGGCGCTTGAGGCCGGCATCGCCTATCTGACGGAGGACCGCAAGGCGCTCGGCCTGTTTCTCGACATGTCATGTCTGGACAACATCAACCTCGCGGTCCTCAGCCGCGATGCGAAGCTCGGCTGGTTCCTGGATCGCGATAAGGCACGCGAGCGCGCCGATCGGGCCTTCGCAGGGCTCAGCATCCGCGCCGCCAACGTCGGCGTTCCCGCCGGCGGCCTGTCCGGCGGCAATCAGCAGAAGCTGCTGTTGTCGCGGCTTCTTGCCATTGCGCCAAAGGTGCTGATCCTCGACGAGCCGACGCGCGGCGTCGACGTCGGCGCCAAATCCGAGATCTATTCGATCATCGACAATCTTGCCAAGGCCGGCACCGCGATCCTCGTCATCTCGTCCGACCTGCCCGAGATCATCGGCATCTGTGACCGCGTCGTCGTGATGCGGTCGGGACTGGTCGCAGGCGAGGTCCGGCGAACCGAGACGGCGCCGTTGAACCAGGAAGACATCATGACGCTTGCCACGGGGATGGAGCATCTCGATGCCTGACAATGGTGCCTCGCAGGCCAAGCCGGCATCGACGACGACCAACGGTGCTGCCGCAGAGTCAAAGCGCCAGCGGGTGAGGGTGCTGATCAGCGCGCTCGGTATGTTGCCGGTGCTCCTGATCCTCTGCATCGGCTTCCACTTCCTGTCCGAGGGCCGCTTCTTCACCGGACAAAATCTCGGCATCGTGCTGCAGCAGGCCGCGGTGAACACCGTGCTTGCCGCAGGCATGACCTTTGTCATCCTCACCGGCGGCATCGACCTTTCGGTCGGCTCGATCCTGGCGGCCTCCGCCATGGCCGGGCTGACGCTCTCCAAGATACCGGAGCTCGGGATGCTTTGGCTGCCGGCCGCGCTGCTCACCGGCCTTGGCTTCGGTGTCGTCAACGGCGCGCTGATCGCGCTGCTCCGATTGCCGCCCTTCATCGTCACGCTCGGCTCTCTCACTGCGGTACGCGGCCTGGCGCGACTGCTCGGGGCCGACACCACCGTGTTCAATCCGTCCATTCCCTATGCCTTCATCGGCAACGGCTCCCTGACCCTCATCCCCGGCGTCGCGTCGATCCCGTGGCTCTCGGTGATCGCCTTGCTCGTCATCCTCGTCTCGTGGCTGGTGCTGCGCCGGACCGTACTCGGCGTGCACATCTATGCCGTGGGCGGCAATGAAAGCGCGGCGCGGCTTGCCGGCATCAAGGTCTGGGGCGTGCTGATCTTCGTCTACGGCGTCTCCGGGCTTTTCGCCGGGCTCGGCGGCGCCATGCAGGCGGCGCGGCTCTATGCGGCCAACGGCCTGCAGCTCGGCCAGTCCTACGAACTCGACGCGATCACCGCCGTGATCCTCGGCGGCACCTCCTTCGTCGGCGGCATCGGCTCGATCTGGGGCACGCTGGTCGGCGCGTTGATCATCGCCGTGCTGTCGAACGGCTTGATCCTCGTCGGCGTCTCCGACATCTGGCAATATGTCATCAAGGGCCTGGTGATCATCGGCGCCGTGGCGCTCGATCGCTACCGGCTGCAGGGCTCCGCCAGAACTTGAAGGGCTCTGCCAGAACTTGAATGCGAGGTTCCGTTGCGGCAACTGGTCTGCCGCGCCGGGGACGAAGACAGACCAGGGAGGAAGTCCATGTTGAAGACGATCATGCTCGCCGGCGCCGCGACGGCGCTTGCCCTCAGCGCCGCGCCATCCTTCGCCAAGGAGCTCAAGTCGATCGGCGTCTCGCTGGGATCGATGGGCAATCCGTTCTTCGTCGCGCTGTCGAAGGGCGCCGAGTTCGAGGCGAAGAAGACCAATCCCAATGTGAAGATCACGGCAGTCGGCTTCGAATACGACCTCGGCAAGCAGGTCACCCAGATCGACAATTTCATTGCCGCTGGCGTCGACCTGATCCTGCTCAACCCCGGCGATCCCAAGGCAATCGGGCCGGCGATCAAGAAGGCGCAGGCGGCAGGCATCGTCGTCGTCGCGGTCGACACCGCGGCCGAAGGCGCCGACGCCACCGTGACCACGAACAACGTGCAGGCCGGTGAGATCTCCTGCCAGTACATCGTCGACAAGCTGGGCGGCAAGGGCGACGTCATCATCGAGAACGGGCCGCAGGTCTCGGCGGTGATCGACCGCGTCGTCGGCTGCAAGAACGTCTTCTCGAAGAATGCCGGCATCAAGGTGTTGTCCAACGACCAGGACGGCAAAGGCTCGCGCGAAGGCGGCCTCACCGTCGCGCAGGGTTATCTGACGCGCTTCCCCAAGATCGACGCCATCTTCGCCATCAACGACCCGCAGGCGATCGGCACCGACCTTGCGGCGCGCCAGCAGAACCGCAGCGGAATCGTCATCACCGCGGTCGACGGCGCGCCCGATATCGAGGCCGCGCTGAAGGATCCGCAGTCGCCGCAGATCCAGGCCTCGGCTTCGCAGGACCCGTTCTTCATGGCGCGGCGGGCCGTGCAGGTGGGCGTCGGCATTCTCAATGGCCAGAAGCCGGCCTCGACCGTCGAGCTGCTGCCGTCCAAGCTGGTGACCAGGGACAATGTCGCCGAGTACAAGGGCTGGACCTCGGATCGTTCCCAGTAAGCGCCCCTTGCCGGGAGCGCTCGAAGCACGGGATGACGGGCGGCGTTTTGATTCATGCCGCCCGTGGCGTCACAGCCGCAATGCGCGCTGATCGGCTGTCCGAGCGCGCGGGCTGCCTCTTGTGTTAGCCTCGCGCAATCTCGATCAGTCCGAATCGGAAGCAGATCTCGTGAAATCCAGGATATCCGGCGCCACATCCGGCACCGCGTGGCGGCATGCCAATATCGGTCGCCTGCTCAACAACGCCGTGCGGCGCTTCGAAGGCCGCGTGCTCGAATTGATGAGCGAGAAGGGGCACGACGAGACGCGCATCGCGCATGTCAGCCTGACCCGCAATCTCGACGTCGAGGGAACGAGGCTCACCGAGCTCGCCCGCCGCGCCTCCATGAGCAAGCAGGCGATGGGCGAGCTGGTCGATCAATGCGCCGAGCTCGGCCTCGTCAATCGTATCGCCGATCCGACCGACCGGCGCGCGCGCATCGTCATGTTCACGCCCGCCGGGCGCAAATGGCTGGATGCGTTCCGCGATGCCGTGGACATCGCCGAGCAGGAGATGCGCGCCGAGCTCGGCAAGGCCACGATGGACGCGATCCTGAAGGGACTGGCGGTCTATGGCGAGAGGTTCGACACGCTCGAGGATGTCGATTAGTCAGGCGACTTGACGATATCGTCAGGCTTCCTTACTATGCAAGATAATGCTGGTAGGGAGAAGCGTCTTGGAAACACGTCTGACGGCCGCGGTGCTCATCGTGGGCGGGGGGCCCTGCGGGCTGATGCTGGCCAACGAGCTCGGCCGTCGCGGTGTGTCCGCGATCCTGGTCGACGAGAAGCCGGGGACCGCGTTCAATCCGCAGGCCAATGCAACGCAGGCGCGCTCGATGGAGCACTACCGGCGGCTGGGTTTTGCCGACGAGATCAGGCGCGAAGGCCTGCCCGCGGACTACCCGACCGACGTTGCGTACTTCACCCGTTATGCCGGCTACGAGCTGGCGCGGTTTGCCCTGCCGTCCTCGTCGCGCGCGGGCGAGCTGATCAAGGGCATGTCGGGCTCCTGGAGCGCGGCGGAGCTGCCGCACCGGGTCTCGCAGAAATATGTCGAGGCGGTGCTGCGTCGCCATGCCGAACGGCTTGCCGGCATCAAGCTGAACTATGGCCACCGGCTGATCGGCTACGTCGAAAGCGATGACGGCATCGTCGGCGAGATCGAATGTCTTGAGGACGGCAGCCGTTTTCAGGTCCGGGCCAACTTCCTGGTCGGAGCGGACGGGCCGCGCTCGACGGTCCGCCAGTCGCTCGGCATTGTCTATGGCGGGGAGACCGGAACGCAGCGTGACTTCATGGGCGGCCGCATGCTGGCGGTCTATCTCCGCTCACCGGAGTTCTACGCGAGCATCCCGCATGCCAAGGCGTGGATGTACAATTGCTTCAACGGCGACCGCCGCGCCTTCATGGCCTCGGTGAACGGGCGTGACGAATTCGCGTTTCACACGCAGCTTCGGCCGGGCGAGGACGAAAGTGCGATCACGATCAACGAGGCCAAGGCCGCGTTCCAACGCGCGTGCGGCGCGCCGATCGATTGCGAGGTGCTGTCCTTCCTGACCTGGACCGCCGGTCACGCGCTGGTGGCGGACGGCATGCAACGGGGCAGGGTGTTCCTCGGCGGCGACGCCGCGCATCTGTTCACGCCGACCGGCGGGCTCGGATACAACACCGCGATCGAGGATGCGGTCAATCTCGGCTGGAAGCTCGCAAGCGTCGTCAAGAGTCTGAGCCCGGCAACGCTGCTCGACAGCTACGAGGTCGAGCGGCGTCCGGTGGCGCTCCGCAATACCGACTATGCGCGGCGCTTTGCGGACTCCCTTGGTCTGTTCGCACCGGCGCCTGAGATCGAGGACGCCACCGACGAAGGCAGCGAGGCGCGGCGGACGGCGGGCATCTATCTCGAGCAGCACGCCCGTGCCGAATTCAACATCCCCGGTGTCACCTTCGGCGGACGGTACCACGGCTCGCCGATCATCGTCTCCGATGGCAGCCAGCCGCCGCCCGATGCCGCAAACGTCTACGTTCCCAGCGCCTGCCCCGGTGGCCGCGCACCGCATGCGTGGTTGGACGATGGCGTGTCCCTGTACGACCTGTTCGGGTTCGAATGGACGCTGCTCCAGTTCGGCGAGATCGCGTCGGCGCCCGCTGCGGTCACCGGCGCCGTCCGCGCGCTCGGGGTCGATTTGAAGCTGGTCACGCTGCCGGCATCCTTGCGCGAACTCTATGGGGCCGACCTCGCCTTGATCCGCCCCGACCAGATCGTGGCCTGGCGCGGCGGCGCGTCACAGGCCGGAACGCTCGGAAGCGTCCTTGCCCGCGCGCTCGGACGCAGCGCAAGCGACAGCGCGCGGCTGGCAAGCTGATCAGTTCTCGCCGCATTCGATCTGCGGCCGTACGCCAATAACAACAAGACGACAATGACACCGGAGGAGGACAACGTGGCAAGAGCATTTGAGGACTACGACGATCATGCTGCCGCCGCCGTCGGCGCCGAGCAGACCGCGAGCAGCCGGCGGCGCATCCTGATCGCCGGCACCATCGGCACCGCGATCGAATGGTACGATTTCTTCATCTACGGCCTGATCGCGCCACTGGTGTTCGACCAGCTGTTCTTTCCGAAGTTCGACCAGCTCACGGCGACCATCGCGGTGTTCGCGACCTTCGCCGTCGGATTTCTGGCGCGTCCGCTCGGCGGGCTCGTCTTCGGCCATTTCGGCGATCGGCTCGGCCGGAAATCCGTTCTTCTGTGCACGCTGCTCCTGATGGGGCTTGCCACCATGTCGATCGGATTGTTGCCGACCTACGCCAGTGCAGGCGTCGCCGCGACCGTCGCGCTCGTCGTGCTGCGCTTCCTCCAGGGGTTTGCGCTCGGCGGCGAATCCACCGCGGCGATCCTCATGGCGATCGAGACCGCGCCCGGCCACCGGCGCGGCTTTTCGGCGGCGGTGATCCAGGCCGCAGGTCCTGTCGGGGTCGTGCTCGCCTCGTTTGCGGCGCTCGCGATCTCGCGGCTGCCGGAAGCGGATCTGCTGTCATGGGGCTGGCGCGTTCCGTTCCTGATCAGCGCGGTACTGGTCGCGCTCGGCGTCTATATGCGGCTGCGCATCGAGGAGAGCGCGACCTTCCGCAAGGCGGAGGAGTCCGAAACGGTGCCGGCCGTCGAAGCGATCAGGGGGCACTGGCGGCCGATCCTCATCGTGTTCTTCGCCGAGATGGCGCAGACGTCCTATTTCTATCTGACCGCCATCTTCACCATCTCCTTCGCGACGCGTCAGCTCGGCGTCCAGAAGGACGTGATCACGCAGGCCGTGTTGTTCGCCAATCTCGTCGGGCTCGTGGCCATGCCGCTGATTGGCGCCTGGTCCGACCGGATCGGACGCAAGCGCCTGTTCCTGGCGGGCGTTGTGCTTGCGGCCATCTCGATGTTCGCATTCTACGGCGTGGTCGCAAGCCGGGACACGCTGCTGATAACGGGCGCGGTGATCCTCGCCGCTGGCATCATCCATCCGCTGATGTTCGGCACCGAAGGCAGCTATTTCCCGGAACTGTTTCCAACCCGCATCCGCTTCACCGGCGTGTCGATCGGAAAGCAACTGGGCACGGTACTCGGCGGCGGCATCGCGCCGCTCGTCGCCACCAGCTTGTTCGCGCAGACGGGCTCCACCTACGCGATCACCGGATACTACGTCGCGCTCGCGCTCGCGGCGATGATCGCGCTCGGCTTCGCGCACGAAACCAGCAAATCGCGGCTGCTCGGTTGAGCTTGGCCAAAGACACCGGCAAGACATCAGGGAGGTTCTCATGGACGTCAGTCTTCTCATCAATGGACAGGATCAGGCCGCTTCGACCGGCAAGGTGTTCGAGCGCCGCAATCCGCTGTCGCAGGAGGTCGCAAGCCGCGCGGCCGCCGCAACCGTGTCCGATGCCGATGCTGCGGTGGCGGCGGCCTCCGCGGCGCTGCCCGCATGGTCGGCGCTCGGCCCGAATGCGAGGCGCGCCCTGCTGCTGAAGGCGGCCGATGCGCTCGATGCCAAGCGTGACGCCTTCATCAAGATCATGATGGCGGAGATCGGCACGACCGAGGTCTGGTCGGCCTTCAACGTCAAGCTCGCGGCCGGGATGCTGCGCGAGGCGGCATCGCTGACGACGCAGATCGCCGGCGAGGTGATCCCGTCCGATAAGCCGGGCTGCGTCGCGATGTCCGTCCGCCAGGCGGCCGGCGTGTGCCTCGGCATCGCGCCGTGGAATGCCCCGATCATTCTCGGCGTCCGCGCGGTGGCGACGCCGCTCGCCTGCGGCAACACGGTCGTGCTCAAGGCGTCCGAGATCTGCCCGGGAACGCACCGGCTGGTCGGCGAAGTGTTCAAGGACGCTGGCTTCCCGCCTGGCGTCGTGAACGTCGTGACCAATGCGCCGGCCGATGCGCCCACTTTGGTCGAACGCCTCATCGCCAATCCCGCCGTGCGACGGATCAACTTCACCGGCTCGACCCGCGTCGGCCGCGTCATCGCCGAGCTTGCCGGACGCCACCTCAAGCCGGTGCTGCTCGAGCTCGGCGGCAAGGCGCCGCTGGTCGTGCTCGACGATGCCGATCTCGATGCCGCCGTCGCGGCCGTGGCGTTCGGCGCTTTCATCAATCAGGGTCAGGTCTGCATGTCGACAGAGCGCGTGATCGTCGACGAGGCGGTGGCCGCCTCTTTTGTCGAGAAGCTCGCAAAGAAGGCGAGCGCGCTTCCGGCCGGTGACCCGCGCTCCGGCCCGGTTGTCGTCGGCTCGATGATCGACGAAGCGCCGGCCAGGCACGTCGTCGCACTGATCGATGACGCCATCGGCAAGGGTGCCGTCAAGCTCGCGGGCGGCGAGCGGGCCGGCACGGTCGTTCCGGCGACCGTGCTCGACCGTGTGGTGCCCGGCATGCGCATCTACACCGAAGAGAGCTTTGGTCCCGTCGTCTCGGTGATCCGCGCGAATGGCGTCGACGAGGCCGTGCGTCTCGCGAACGACACCGAGTACGGCCTCTCGGCCGCCGTCTTCGGCCGCGACGTCGCCCGCGCGCTGACGGTGGCACAGCGTATCGAAAGCGGCATCTGTCATGTCAACGGCCCGACCGTGCATGACGAGGCGCAGATGCCGTTCGGCGGCGTGAAGGGATCGGGCTACGGCCGTTTCGGCGGCCAGGCTGGGATCGCCGAGTTCACCGATCTGCGCTGGATCACCATCGAGACGCAGCCTCAGCACTATCCGTTCTGATGGCTCGAGCAGCGAAGCACCCAAGGAATCTGCGAAGGAAATCTGTCAATGAATTCCAAAGTCTTGACGGTTCGGGAGGCGACCCTCGGTGTGCTTCGCTCGTTCGGCGTCGATCGCGTCTTCGGCAATCCGGGCTCGACGGAGCTCGCGTTTCTCGGCGACTGGCCCGATGACATCGATTACGTGCTCGGCTTGCAGGAAGGCTGCGTCGTCGGCATGGCCGATGGCCATGCGCAAGCGACGGGGCGTCCGTCCTTCGTCAATCTGCATTCGGCGGCGGGGCTCGGCCATGCGCTCGGCAATCTCTTCACGGCGTTTCGCAACAAGACGCCGATGGTCGTGACATCGGGGCAGCAGGCGCGCAGCCTGCTGCAGATGCGGCCCTATCTCTTTGCCGAGGATGCTGCGCAGTTTCCAAAGCCCTATGTGAAGTGGAGCGCGGAACCCGCGAGACCCGAAGATGTCCCGGCGGCGATTGCGCAGGCCTTCCTCGCCGCCATGCAGCATCCGCGCGGCCCGACCTTCGTGTCCGTGCCATCGGATGATTGGGCACGGCCCGCCGTCGCTCCGCCGGTGCGCCACATCGCGACCGAATTTGCCCCCGACTCGGCAGCGATCGTTCGGCTCGGTGCGGCCATCGCCGCAGCCAGGAGACCTGTCTTCGTCGTCGGCCCCGACATCGATCGCAGCGGCTGTGTCGCGGCGATGGTTGCGGTCGCCGAACAGGCGAGGGCGGCCGTGTGGGCAAGCCCGATGTCGAGCCGTTCGAGCTTTCCGGAATTGCATCCGCAATTCGCCGGCTTCCTTCCGGCAGCACCAGGAGGACTCGCCCATGCCTTGCGCGGGGCCGATCTGATCGTCGTGATCGGAGCACCCGTGTTCACCTTCCATGTCGAGGGACAATGCGAATTGCTCGATGATGGAACGCCGGTCTGGCAGATCACCGACGATCCGACGGAGGCCGCGTCCGCTGCCGTCGGCGACACCATCATCAGCACGCTCCCGAAGGCGCTCGTTGCGCTTCAGGCGGCATTGCCCGAAACTGCGGAGCGTCAGGCGCCGGCCGCGCGGGCGCTTCCTGCCGTGCCTGCCGCGCAAAATCCAATTCCTCCGGCCTATGCGCTGGGCCGGTTGTCGGCGCTGATGCCGCCCGATGCGATCGTGGTCGAGGAGGCGCCGTCGCATCGTCCCGCCATTCAACAATTCATGCCGCGACCGGGCTCCGACAGTTTCTACACGATGGCCAGCGGTGGGCTCGGCTACAGCCTGCCGGCCTCCGTCGGCGTGGCGCTGGCGCGGCCCGGCCGCCGCATCGTCGCCCTGATTGGCGATGGTTCGGCGATGTATTGCGTTCAGGCGATCTGGACCGCAGCGCAACGCGGCTTGCCGATCACCTTCGTGATCATGAACAATTCGGGCTATGGTGCGATGCGTGCCTTCAGCCAGCTGATGCAGGCGCATCGCCCGCCTGGAATCGATCTGCCTGGGCTCGATTTCGTTGCGCTTGCCAAGGGGATGGGCTGCGTGGGGCAGCGCATAACGGATGCCGGCGATGTCGACCGCATCTTGAGCCAAGCGTTGACTTCACGTGGTCCCGCGTTGGTCGAGATCGTGGTCGATGACGCCACGACGGACCTGTTCAGCCATCCGCGCTAGCAGGCGGTATGAGGGCTGGTTCGCGCCGACAAGGCCGCCGATGGAAATCTGCCCGCGAAGGCGCGGGTCTTGGGTTGGACACGCGATCCGTCGATCACCTCGAGCCGGCCGCAGCGGTTCAGGGTGTGCAGCTTCCTGCCGGGCCACACCGGTCCGGGCTTCAGAGAATGGCGCACGATCTGCTTGAAGGCGGTCGGCGACAGTTCGATCACTTCCGCCAGCGCGAGCGCAGCGCCGTATCCGTCGGTGCAGTTCTGAACCGGTCGCCACAATTTGTCATTGATCGTGACGAAATTCCCCGCCGGCCGCGTGCTCGCGCGGTCGATCAGGACCGGATTGCTGGCATGGGGCAACCAGGGGCCCAGGAGGTGCACGGCGTAATAGATCGCCAGCGAATCCGAGTAACCGCCGGCTCCGTCGCGCCAGGCGCCGAACAGATAGTTCAGGCCGTTGTGCCGCGTGATCGTGACGTCTGCCAGCTCAAGGCCTGACAGCAGCGTCGCGTGCCGCTCCCATTTGTCCGGGAACCGAACGCATTTGTAGAGGGCGACGTCCCCGTGGAGCGAGCTCTCCGGGATCATCCACAAATCGCCGCCGTCTTCGATCAGGAACGGGTAGGAGAGGTGCCAGGGCTCTTCCAGCACGGGCACGACTTGTCCTACCGGGCCGGTGTCGTTGAATTCGATCGCCGATATGATGCCTTTTCCAACGCGGTGATCGAGGTCTTCGAAGAAGACGAATGTTCGTCCCTGCCAGGTCATGGGAAAGGGATCGGCGTAGAAGTGGTTTCCAGGATCTCCCAGAACGTTCCAGCTTGGACCTGATAGATCTCCGGTCTGCCAGACGCCCGCGCCGTCATTGAAGCGCCACCCGACATGCCAGTGAGGGGCATAGCAGCACAGGCGATAAATCTCCTTGGCGATCGACACGGCAAGGCCGCGCGCGACATAGCCAACGGGGCCACGACGCGGGCCATCCGCTGCCGGACGCGCCAGTTGCGGCACAAGCCGCCGTCGTCCCGATAGGATCGCCGCCACCATGGTCAGGGTTCGCGCCATGACGGTTTCGAGTGCGCCGCTCAGGCCGGCGGCAATTTCTCCGGATGGATGGCCGCGATCGAGGACCGAACCGTCGACCTCGTTGACGATGTCGATCACCGGCAGGTCGCCAGTCAGAATGGCGGCGAGCGCGGCGTTCTCGCCTGCAACGCCATTGAACAGCGGACGGAGATACAGCCGGGCGGAGTCGTTCGGATCGCGCGCGCCGCCGGTGAAGTCGACGATTACGTCGGCTGTCTCGGTGCGAGCCCGCGTCGGTCCCGGAATGACGTTCAGCCTGTGGACGCTGCTGTGTTTGCCCTTGTGCAGCACCATGCGTTCGAGCTCGAACAGGGCGTCGAGACCTGCGGGCCGCGGCTCGGCCTTCGCCGTCCACGCGATTTGAACCGGAACTTCCCGGCCGTCGATCAGCAGCGTCTCGCGACCCATCCACCGCCGCGCGTACTCACGTTCACAGCGAAACTCGATGATCATGTCGAGCCCATCTATTCCAATCGTCCGGTCAGATGACCTGGCCGAGAATTCGAACGTATTCCTCCACCATGGCATCTACCGAATAGCGCAACCGCAAGCCTTTGGCGTTTTGTCGCAGTTCGTCGCTTTGATGTTGGTCCGTCAGCAGCCTGGAGACGGCCGCGGAGAGCTTCGCATGATCGGAAGCGTCGACGAAGAGTGCCGTCGGTCTTCCTTCGTAGGACAACACTTCGCGCAGGACGGGAAGATCGGTGACGACGGAGGGAACACCGGCGTTCGCAGCCTCGACCGCGGCCAGACCGAAGGTCTCGGCCTGTGTCGGGAATACGAACACGTCCAGGCAGGCGAGAAAGTCCGCCATCCGGGTGGGCGGGATTTCCCCAAGCAAATGCAGCCTGTCCGACACCTTCAATTCACTCGCCAGCAGCTTCAGCCGGCCCTCGTCGGCTCCCTGGCCGGCAAGCGCAAGGTGCCAGGACGGCTGATCCGGTAACAGACGTATCGCCAGATCGAGACGCTTGTGCGGATGCAGTCTCGCTGCGCAGCCGAGCAATATGCGATCCGGCGGCAGGCTGAGTTTTTGTCGTGCGGCTTCCTTCGACAGGGTAAGGGCCTTGTCATCGAAGCCGTGCGGGACATGCACCATGCGCGACCGGTAGGCCGCGGGGTAGCGCGAATATTCGCGCTGCATGTCCTGCGAATTGAGCGTGATGCGGTCGAAGAAGCCAAGGCTACCCATGAAGATGTCGGCCGTGCGGACCGGCCAGCTCATCGACAGCGCGGATGAAACCTGATTGGCGATGACAGGTGCGCGGCTGACGAGGCGCGTCACGCCGCCGCCGATCACGTTGCCGAAATGCTGGAAGGTCAGGACGGCGTCGGGTTTGATGGTGCTGATATGGCGGCCGAGTGTCCACAGCATCCGCAGCAACGCCATCGGATTGCCCGGCCGGCTCGGCGCGCAGTAGAGCGTATCGGGCGGCTCATCGAAGGAATGCGATTTACGGAAGAAGAAGAGATTGGTGACGCGGTAGCCGCGCGCGGTCAGCCCGGCGCCAAGAAGCCTGGAGATCTCCTGCGCTCCGGCGTTCTCGGCCTGGGTTTGCGCGAGAAGCACGTGCAGCTTTCGTCTGCTGCCGTTCGACCGCGCGGGTGCCGTCGCGGTCGTCTCGCCCAATTCCTTATTCGGCTGATAGTGGAGCACCGATCCCGACCCGCTAAAGAAACGAAATCTTCACCTTCTTAACTCCGTACCTATCATGCGGGGATCGCGCGGACACCGACTAGCAGCAAACGGAGTTAATGCCAGGCTTGGCAGTCGACATCGTTCCCGCAGGCATTTCGCTGGTTCCCGGCTGCTGCGCGGCGAGCGCGCGTTAACCAATCGATCTTGCGCGCGGCCAGCGCGTGATCGCGGACCACCGGGCGACGGCGTGATTGAGGCCTAGTCGCTGGAGTCGGCGCCGCGCACTGCATAATTGCGGCGCTTCAAGGCGGAGAAGCGCAGCAGCACGAGGATCGAAGGATCCACCCCTGTTCGCCGGCGGCAGAGGACGTTCAGGGCGATGGTCGCGAGCGCCAGCGACACGGTCGCCGAAATCGCCGCGCCAAGCACGCCGAGCCAGGGAATGAGGATGAGAAATCCCACGAGCCGCAGCGCGACATTGGCGGCAACGACGGGAACGTAGATCCGTTCGTGGCCGGTCAGCTGCAGGATCGCAGCAGATGGGCCGCCTGCGGCCTGGATGGCCGTCCCGATGGCGAGCACGATCAAGACCGAGTGCTGCGCGGTGAAATGAGGTCCGAACAGGTTGAGGAGATAGGGGCCGCCGATCCAGATCATGGCGAGCCCGGCGACCACGCATAGCGCGGTCACCTCCGCCATCAGCTGCAAGGTTCGCTCGAACTCCTGGTGGTTCTTGCTGAAATACAGCGAGGGAAGCCGGCGGGCTCCGAACGTGTATAGCGCCGCAGACAGCATGGCGAAGATATTGGCAAGGCGCGATGCGGCAAAGTAGATACCGGCAGTTACTGGATCCAGCATCCAGTACACCAGAATGACGTCGAAATACTGGTTTGCGGCTTCAAGAATGGATGCAAGCCAGAAGTGCAGGGCGCTCGAGCGCCAGCGGGACGTTTCGGAGCGCGCCGGCGTACCGCGCAAATCCGGCAGCACGCGCGCGATCGAAACGATTTGCGCAACCAGGCCCACGGATATGGCAATTGTCATCACCGCCATCAACTCGGCGGGATCGAGTTGCCGATGACCAAGCAGCATGGCGAGCAGAAACAGGACGACGATGACTCGCCAGAAGAACTCGCGATTTCCTTCGCCCGTGAGAATGCTGACCAGTGAGCGTGCGATCTGGCTGCCGAGCATCACGCCGGCATTCGCGGCCGTGTAGGCCGATACCGCAAGTATGAGCAGCCACCCATCGCCTCTCATGTTCGCCGCGATGGCGATCCCCGCGATCACGATCAGCATTGCGATCGAGGTAATCTTGAAGCTCGATAAGAGGACACCTTTGGTGAGATCCGGCCTGTCGCCGACCTGATATTCGTTCAGGAACCGCACCAGCAACGATTCCTGGCCGACCAGTCCCACGACGGCGGCGATCTGGGCAACCGAAAGCCAGGTCGCAAAGATACCGAAGCCGTCGGGCGACATCGTTCGTGCCGCCAGCGAAAACAGCGCAAACGCGAGCGCGCCGCTACCAACCTTGAGCAGGATGGTCCCGACGACACCGCGCGTGACGTCGCGCCGCATGAGCTGGAGGATGGATTTGATCATGAAGTTTAAGGAGCTGCTCTCTCCTGAAGAGACATGTTCCGATACCGGTGACAACCTAGCATGCCGAAGAAATGCGAGTGTTAATGCAGGGCATCCAGGATCTCGCCTGCGGCGTCGATGTCGCGCTCATGCCGGTTGCTTCACTGTGGAACATCACCGTCCCCGTTGTCCCAAATAGACCAGGGCCGAGCTCAGGCCGACTGACGGCATAGCGCCGCATCGACGGCCGAGAAAGGCGAGATCAGCGGCTTGAATGCCGAATGCCTCGCCGGGATCGACCGCAGAACTGCCAGAAGCCGGAATTTACGGAGAATCCCGAGCAAGAGGCGTGCCGGCTTTCGTCCGGGCGGCCGGGTCCCCCGCTTCATTAACCTCGATACCGAGAAATGATCGCGTTTGGTCCTGCGATGCGACATCAGGCCGGAGAATTGCACGTGCGGCTTTGGTTGACCGTGGGAGCCTGGATCATGACGGCGGATAGAACTGTGACCGAGCCGATCGGCGCAGCTGGCACTTCGACGATCGTCGCGGACATCGCGATCGTCGGTGGTGGCCTTGCAGGATCGCTTGCGGCGGCCGTGCTGGCGCGGGCAGGGCGTCGCATCGTCCTGATCGACAAGCGGGCGGTCTATCCGGACGAGTTCCGGGTCGAAAAGATCGGCGGCCATCAGTTGGCGATGCTCCGCAAGCTGGGCTTCCTCGACGCGCTCGAAAATGTCGCTTGTCGATATGATCAGGTGCTCAATATCCGGGAAGGCAAGGTGGTCGATGTCAGCGTCGGCCAGGCCTACGGATTTCCCTATGCTGATCTCGTTGCGATGGCGCGCAGCCGGATCCCCGAGCCATCCGATCTGATCGTCGACGAGGTCACCGCGATCAGCTGCAGCGACGACGTCCAGCATCTCGAGCTGGCGTCCGGACGGCGCGTGACTGCGCGTCTCGTCGTTCTCGCCACGGGCATGGCGGCGGCTCTCGGTTATAAACTCGGTATCAAGCGGCAGATTCTGGCCGAGCGCCATTCGGTTTCGTTCGGTTTCACGATCGCCCGCCGCGATGGCGCGCCGTTCGATTTCGAGGCACTGACCTGCTATGGCGAGCGCACGGCCGACGGCATCGACTATCTCAGCCTGTTTCCCGTGCGCGCCGGCATGCGGGCCAATCTCTTCATGTTCCGCGACCCGACCGATCCGATCATGCGCGAGCTGCGTCGTGAACCGGAAGCGACCGTTCTGCGTCTGCTGCCGGGATTGCGGCCCTATCTCGGCGATTTCCGCGTCACCGACCGTGTCCAGAACTGGGTCATGGATCTGACCGTCGTCGAGGGACATCTCCAGCCCGGCATCGTGCTCATCGGCGATGCGTTCCAGACCAATTGTCCCGCCGCCGGCACGGGCGTCGCGCGCCTGCTGGTGGACGTCGATCGTCTGTGCACCGAATATGCGCCGAAGTGGCTCGCGACCCCAGGCATGGACCAGGAGAAGATTACGCAGTTCTATTCCGATCGCGACAAGATCGCGGCGGATCAGCAGTCCCTCAAGATGGCGCGCTTCCGCCAGGCCCTGACATCCCGCAACGATATCGGCTGGGATGTCCGGCGCCGGCTGCACTTCCTGCGGCGCAGCCTGACACACCGCGTCGATCAAATGCATCCCGGCTGGCTCGGGCGTGTTCGCGGGGCGTTGCGCGCCTGAGTTCCGCGGCCCTTCGCCTGCCGTTTTTCAGCGCGTGGGCGTCGAGGTGCGGGCGGGCAGGAGCCGCAAATCCGAGAGCCGCTTGGCCGCCAGTTTGAGCCAGGGAGCCTGCTTTAGCGCGAACAGGGCGATGGCACCTGCGGTGCTGCCGGCTTTCGTGATCGCCCACATCGGCGAGGGCTGTCCGCCGAACAGTTTCTTGTATGGCTCGTCACCGATGGTGAAATCGAGCATCTGATCGCCGCGCTCGATGCAATCCCGCGCTACCTGCTCGAACATCAGCGCGCCCAGGGACTGGCTCTTGTACCCGGCAATGTCGAAGGCGCTCATGATGATGAGGAAGCTGCCCTGATGGCAGAGGCCGAGCACGGCGGCGATCACTTCGCCGTCCATCTTCATGGCATAGAGACGCACAAAGGAGCCGAGCCCACGAAGGGCCACGTCGGAATAGAAGCCGAAATATTCGGGACGCTGGAGCAGATCTCCGTCGCCTTGCGCCTGAAAGCGCGGACCGCGAAACTTCCTCATCACGTCCATCGCCTCGAGCACGGAGGCGCTGTCGTTGCAGCATGAGAAGCTCAGCGCGCCCTTCTTCTGGAGCTGACGATATTTCTTTGCGAGCTCCTTCTGATAGGAGCGATCGATCGCACCGGCCCGCCATTGCTCGAACGGCGCGACCAGGACCGTCGCGTAGGCGTTGGTGTCCATCGATACGCGGCGGGATGCGGCCAGGAGGTTCTCGATCGGAAGCCGCCCGTCGGGCAGCTTGGTGATCCGGAGCAGATCGAAAGGGCGAACGAGGCGCCGAATCTCCGCGCATGCGTCCGCGTCATCGAGCAGTTGCGAGAACACTTTCGGGCTGCAAACCGGCGCCAGATAGTCGGAGACGCGGAGGTCGGCGAACTCGACGGTTCGGATCGGGCCGCGCCGGATCCGGAGCAAGGGCAGCACCATCGCAAGGGCGCCCGTCGCGCGGTGGCGGACCACGACGACCAGAGGTGTCGCACCCGCATCCGAAGCGAGCCTGGTGTAGAGGCTGTGCAGCCAGATCGGATGCTGGAACGCAGTGGCGGCCGAGCGATCAAACAGCTCGGCATATTCCGGAGACAGAAAGTCGAACGCCTGCTCGATGACGATGTCGAACGTGTTGCTAAGTTTGTTCATGCGCAATCAGGGAAACCGGATAATTCGCGAAGTCGATCGAGCCGTGGCTACGCTTTATAGCAGGGTCGTTACGGGCGAGACACCGGCGGTGTGCGATTTGCATTAACGCGCTCAACCACGTTCGTATCGTTACCAAATTCTTAAATCCCAGAGCCGTTTGGGCTTGGTCTCGGGATGAGATCGTGCAGAGGCGGCTCGATACCAGACGGGGCCCCCAAGGCAGCTGAAGTTCACTCGCCCCAACGAAACCGACAGCTGGCAGAGACATCCGTCGTTCGTGCGGCAAGCGACGATGCTCTCGGCTGGGCGTGGGCCTCCTGGCAGCTCGGCACGCAGCTTTCAATAGCCCGCCGGAAACCGGACGCCAGGCGTGCCCTGGTGTCTCCGCCGCATCGAAGCGGCGCCCTTGGCTCGGCTGCATAGTTTTGCTGCACCACGATATGAATCGCGGCAGCTTTCGCTGCAATAACGCGCTTGACTTCGTAACTGATCTCAACGACCGTATCATGCAAGCGTTGGGCAGTTCAGCCCGTCAACGCAACGAGCTTCAACCATTTCCAACATCACGCTGATTTGGCGTGCTCAGTTGGCGGCGAGGGCGCCCTCGGCTTAACAGCCGGTGGGCGCTTTTTTGTTTTGGAACGAGTGATGGCGCGGACGAACTATCGGATCGGCGTGATGCTGTCGACGACGGGATCCTACAGCGTCGTTGCGCGCTCGATGCTGAACGGGGCGCTGCTCGCGTTTCGCGAAATCAATGCGGGCCGTGACGACATTGCGCTGGAGCCGGTCGTGGTCAACCCGGCCGGCGACCTTGCGAGCTATCGTTCGTTCAGCCTCGAGCTGCTCGGTTCCGGCGTCCGGCATGTGGTCGGCTGCTACACCTCGTCGAGCCGCAAGGAAGTGATCCCCTGCTTCGAGAAGTTCGACGGACTGCTTTGGTACCCGTCTCACTACGAAGGATTCGAGAGCTCCGACAACGTCATCTATACCGGCGCGGCGCCGAACCAGCACGTGCTGCCGCTCGTCGATTATTTGGCATCCCGCGTCGGCTCGCGCGCCTTCTGCGTCGGCTCCAATTACATCTGGGCCTGGGAAAACAATCGCATCTTCCGGGAGGCGCTGGCCGCGCGCGGTGGCACCGTGCTTGCCGAGCGGTATCTCTCGGTCGGTGATACCGAGGTCGACCAGGTGATCGCGGCGATCATCGATCAGCGCCCCGACTTCGTCTTCAACAATTTGATCGGCACCAGCGCTTACGCCTTCTTCCGGGCGTTCCGGGCCGCCTGCCGTGCGCGTGGCATCGATCAGGCGGCTGAAATCCCGGTCGCGAGCTGCACGCTGTCGGAGCCGGAATTGCCGGAAATCGGCCCGGATGCTGTCGACGGACATCTGTCCTCGAGTGTTTACTTCTCCTCGCTGAACTCGGCGGAAAACGGCGCCTTCATTCGCGCCTACACCACATCCTTTCCGGACGGACCGGTCTCGTCGGCAGACGCCGAAGCGTCCTACATCGCCGTCAAGCTGCTCGGCGCGGCCCTGTCACAAGCCGGCACGGACGACGCCCGCACGGTACGCGCCGCCGTCGCAGACCAGCGGCTGCGCGCTCCGCAAGGCGAGGTCCGCATCGACCGCCAGACCTTCCATGCCTGGCTGACGCCCCGGATCGGCCGGTCGACGGTCAGCGGGCAGTTCGAAGTGCTGCTGGAATCGCGCGAGCCAATCGCACCGGATCCCTATCTCGTTCAGTCGTCGCCGCGCTTTGCCAGCGCAATGCGCTCTCCGCTTTTGAAGGTGGTGCAATCATGAGCTCCCGACTGCTACAGAACTTCAAGGGCGGCCGTGCCATCGTCGTCACCCGGCGAGGCGGATGGGAGAGCGCGCTCGAAACGACGCTGGCCAAGCTTGGCGTCTCCACCGAATATCCGGAGATCATCGACGGTCGTGCGCAGATTGACGTCGCAAGCCTTCAGGCCGAGCGGGACATCCTGTTCATCGACGGCGATCTCGAAGGCGCGGTAGCGATCGAGGTCAATCCCGGCTCACGTTTGCCGCCGGTGCCGGTGATCGGCCTCGTCGGCGTCGAAGCGCCGAGCCGGCTCAAGGCGCTCGTCAATCTCGGTGCAACCTCGTTCCTGCGTAAGCCCGTGCATGGCGGCGCGGTCTACACGTCCCTGTTCATGGGCATCAACCAGTTCCTGCTGCGCGCCGAGATGTATGAGCGCCTTCAAGGCCTCGAGGAGCGCCGCCGCGGCCGGCGCGCGGTGATCCGGGCGGTCGTCCTGCTGATGCAGCAAGACGGCCTCGACGAGGAGGGAGCCTATTCCCAGCTCCGGCGCGACAGCATGCGTGCGCGGCAGAACATGGAACTCTATTGCGAGGAGTTTATGAGCAAGCGGGCGAAGCCGCCCGATACGTCCGGCCGCACAACCGGCATCACGCTGCAAGGCGGCAATAAGCAGGCCATCTAGGAGAAGCAAAAATGAGCAAGTCTGTATTGCGGGGGCTGCGTGCCGCAGCCCTCACGGGGACGCTTGTCCTCGGATCACCCCTTGGACCACAAATGGCACTCGCGGCGGAAAATCCGATCAAGCTCGGCGTGCTTGAAGATCAGTCCGGCGATTTTGCCGCAGCGACGATCGGCAAGGTCCACGCCATCCAGCTCGCCGCCGACGAGATCAACAAGGCCGGCGGCATCATGGGCCGGCCGCTCGAGCTCGTCGCTTACGACACGCAATCCGACAACACTCGCTACCAGGAGTTCATGCGGCGCGTCCTCCAGCGCGACAAGGTCGACGTTGTGTTCGCGGGCTTTTCGTCGGCCTCGCGCGAGGCGTACCGTCCGATCGTCGACCAGTTCAATGGCTTCGCATTCTACAACAACCAGTACGAAGGCGGTGTCTGTGACGGCCACATGATCGTGACAGGCGCGGTGCCCGAGCAGCAGTTCTCCACGCTCATCCCCTACATGATGGAGAAGTACGGCAAGAACGTCTACACGCTCGCTGCCGACTACAATTTCGGCCAGATCTCGGCGGAATGGGTGCGCAAGATCGTCAAGGAGAATGGGGGCAAGATGGCCGGCGAGGAGTTCATCCCGCTCGGCGTGTCGCAGTTCTCCCAGAGCATCCAGAACATCCAGAAGGCCAAGCCCGACTTCGTGGTCACCCTGCTGGTCGGCACCGCGCAGGCCTCCTATTACGAGCAGGCGGCCTCCGCCAACGTCAACCTGCCGATGGCTTCCTCGGTTAACGTCGGCCAGGGCTACGAGCACAAGCGTTTCAAGCCGCCGAGCCTGAAGGACATGTACGTCACCACCAACTACATCGAGGAGATCTCTTCGCCGAAGAGCAAGGAGTTCTACGCCAAGTTCAAGGCGAAGTTCCCGAGCGAGCCCTATGTCAACCAGGAGGCGGAGAACTCCTATCTCGCCGTCTATCTCTACAAGCAGATGGTGGAGCGCGCGAAGTCGACCAAGCGCGAGGACATCCGCAAGGTGATCGCGCTCGGCGACGTCTGCATGGACGCGCCGGAGGGCAAGGTCTGCATCGACCCGAAGAGCCAGCACATGTCGCACACGATCTATCTCGCCAAGGTCGGTGCGGATCACGCGATCTCTTTCCCGAAAGTCTGGGAAGACATCAAGCCGTACTGGCTGGGTGAGGCCGGCTGCGATCTGACCAAGAAGGATCCGATGGCCCAGTACACGCCGTCGAATCCCCCGCCGAAACCCTGACGGCGGCTGGTTGCCCCGGCGTTCCCGGAACGCCGGGGCAACCCCAAACATCTGCGACGGCAGTCTCGCGCCTTCCCACATTCTGGTTGTTTCATGGATCTTGCGACCCTCGTCTTCTCTGCGCTTTATCAATTCGGCGACGCTTTTGCGTTCCTGGTGCTCTCGGCCTGTGGGCTCGCGGTGATCTTCGGTATGATGGGCGTGATCAACCTCGCCCATGGCGAGTTCATCATGTGCGGTGCCTATGTGACGGCCGCCACCGTGCATGCCGGCCTGCCGTTGCCGCTCGGAATACTCGCCGGCACCATCGTGTCGGCGCTGGTCGGCGTCGTGGTGGAGCTGGTGGTCATCCGCCATCTCTACGACCGGCCGCTCGACACCATCGTCGCCACCTGGGGCCTCAGCCTGATCGCGACGCAGGGCACGCTGATCATGGTCGGTTCGACCATGGCGGGCGTGGGCACGCCGTTCGGCAGCTTTCAGGTCGGCGACTACTCCTATTCGATCTATCGCATCGTACTGTTTTGCGCCGCGCTCGGTGTGCTGGCGGGGCTTTATGCCCTGTTCAACTGGACGCGCTTCGGCGTGCTGGCGCGTGCCACGATCCAGGTGCCGCACATGGCCGCGGCGCTCGGTGTCGATACGCGTTTGATCTATAGCCTCACCTTCGCCTGCGGCGCGGGGCTCGCCGGACTTGCCGGCGGCCTTTACGCGCCGACCATGACGCTGGTGCCGACCATGGGAGCAACCTTCATCATGGAAGCGTTCGTCACCGTGGTGATCGGCGGCGCCGACGTGTTCCTCGGCACGGCGCCGGCCGGCGGCCTGCTTGCGATCGTTAAGTCGGGGATGACGTCCTGGCAGGGGCAGCTGTTCGGCCAGATCGGCCTCCTGGTCGCGGTGATCATCGTCGTCCGGGTGCTGCCGAAGGGCATTTCCGGCTTCGTGCTGCGCGAGCGCACCTGACGGGGGATGGCGTCGTGACCGGTTTTCTCTCGTTGTTTCGCCGTCTCGAAGGACCGCAGACCGTCGGTCGCGGTCCGGCTTTCTGGGGCCTGTTCGCCGTCGTGCTCGCTGCCGCACTGGCGTATCCGCTGGTGAGCGACGGCTACACCGTCGGCAACACGGTCTACTTCTTCGTCTGGGTCTTCATCGCTCTCAGCCTCTGCCTGATCTGGGGGTATGGCGGCTCGCTGTCCTTCGGCCAGACCGCCTTTTTCGGGATTGCGGGCTACGGCTATGGCATCCTCACCATCAATTTCGGCTCGGCCTACGGCTTCACGCTGGTGGCGCTGGTGGTAGCCGTCGCGATCGCTGCGCTGTTCGCGATCCTGCTCGGCTATTTCATGTTCTTCGGCCGCATCGCCGGTGTCTTCCTCGGCATCGTTACGCTCGCCGTGACGTTGATGCTGGAGCGATTCATGGCCCAGACCGCAGGGCCGGAGTGGCGTATCGGCAGTGCGCGACTGAACGGCTTCAACGGCATGAGCGCGATGCCGCCGCTGACCATCCCCTGGCCGGGCGAGCCGATCGTGCTGTTCGCGGATGTCGGCCTCTATTACTTCGTGCTCGGACTTCTCATCTTCGTCTATCTGGGCCTGCGCATTCTGATGAACTCGTCGTTCGGCAACGTCATTGTCGCGATCCGGGAGAATCCGGAACGGGCCGAGATGCTCGGCTACGACGTCCGCAAATACCAGCTCATCACCTTCGTCATCGGTGCGGCGCTCGCAGGGCTTTCCGGCGTGCTCTACACCGTGTGGGGACAGTACATCACGCCCTCGAGCATGGGCATGACGGCGGCGGCGCTGCCGCTGATCTGGGTCGCTGTCGGGGGCCGCAGCGACCTGACGTCGACCGTGATCGGCACGCTGATGGTGCTGGCCGCGTTCCAGGCGCTCACGATCTATGGCAGCCAGTATGCGCTGGTGTTCATGGGCGTGCTGCTGGTGCTCACGGTGCTGATCGCCCCGAACGGCCTCGTGCTCGGGGCGATGAACTGGCTCGGCAGGCTCGTCGCCCGCCTGACGCAGAGGGCCGGCTGATGTCGCTGCTCGAACTGCGCAAGCTGAACAAGCATTTCGGCGGGTTGCACGTCACCAACGCCGTCGACCTCACGCTTCAGACCGGCGAAATCCATTGCCTGATCGGCCCGAACGGCGCCGGCAAGAGCACGCTGTTCCGCCTAATTCTGGGTGAGCATCATCCCGGCAGCGGCGAAATTGTCTTCGCCGGGGAGAACATCACCTCTCTGAAATCCTTTGCGCGAATCCATCGCGGCCTCTCGGTCAAATTCCAGGTGCCCGGCGTGTTCAAGGGTCTGTCGGTCCGCCAGAACCTGGAGATCGCACTTCAGATCCGTCATCGCGGCGCCGAGCTCGAAGCCGAGATCGACCGGCTGCTCGCCTTCCTCGGGCTCGGGTCCGAGCAGGCCCAGACGGCCGGCAATCTCAGCCATGGCCAGAAGCAATGGCTCGAGATCGGCATGGCGATCAGCCTGAAGCCGCGCCTGTTGCTGCTGGACGAGCCGACGGCCGGCATGTCGCCGGAGGAAACCCATCTGACCGGAGAGATGGTGCAGCGGCTCAATGCGGACGGCATGACGGTGCTCGCGATCGAGCACGACATGGCCTTTGTCCGCCAGGTCGCCCAGCGTGTCACGGTGCTGCATCTCGGCCAGGTCTTCGCGCAGGGCTCGATCGACGAGATCGTGGCGGATGAGCGCGTGGCGGCGATTTATCTGGGGCAGGCCCATGCTTGATGTGCCGCGCAAGGAGGTCATCCTCTCGACGCTGGCCTTGCGCGCCGGCTATGGCGGCAAGCCCGTGCTCCAGGGCCTCGAGATCGAGGTACGCGAAGGCGAGATCGTCGCCGTCATCGGGCGCAATGGCGTCGGCAAATCCACGCTGATGAAGAGCCTGATCGGCCTCGTGCCGGCGATGAGCGGCTCGGTCGTCTATCGCGGCGAAGCGGTGGAATCGCTGCCGGCGCACAAGCGGGCGCGCCTCGGCATGGGCTATGTGCCGCAGGGACGCGACGTATTTCCACGACTGACCGTCGGCGAGAACGTCGCGGTCGGCGCCGCGATCAAGGGCGGCGGCATTCCCGAAGCGGGCCGACGCAGGATCGTCGCGGCGTTTCCGATCCTCGCCGAACGCTGGCACCAGCGCGCCGGCACCATGTCCGGCGGCCAGCAGCAGCAACTCGCGATAGGACGAGTCTTGATCGCGAACCCCAATCTCATCCTGCTCGATGAACCGTCGGAAGGTATCCAGCCCAACATCGTCCAGGATATCGCGCGCAACATGGTCGAGCTCAACCGCAGCACGGGCGTGACCATCATTCTGGTCGAGCAGAACCTCGACATGATCCGCGCCATGGCGCAGCGCTGCTACGTCATGGACAAGGGCCGCATCGTCGCAAATCTCGATCGCGCAGCGCTCGACGACGAAGCGGAGATGCGGCGCCATCTCGCCGTTTGAACGCTGCCCTACGACAGAAGGAGAAAAGAAAATGTCCTGGCACAAAGATTCGATCATGGCTCGCAAGGGCGTGGCCAAGGGAGAGCGCGGCACCTCGTATACGATCACCGAAAGCGAGCAGGGCAAGTATCACTATGTCTACGGCCCCTACGTGAATCCGGTGCTGACCGTGGATCCTGGAGCGGTCGTCTCCGCCGAGACCCACGACGCCTTCGAGGGCGCCATCAAGCACGAAACCGACAGCCCGTCGAAGATTCTCAATTTTCCGTTCCTCAATCCGCAGAATGGACCGATCCACGTCAACGGCGCCGAGAAGGGCGACACGCTCGCGGTCTATATCGAGAGCATCGTGCCGCGCGGGCCGCAGCCGTGCGGCACCACCGTGGTCATGCCGGACTTCGGCGGCCTCGTCAGCACGGGGCAGACCGCGCTGCTCAACCCGGCGCTGCCAGAGCGGGTCAAGAAGCTGGAGATCGACGCCAAGACCGGCACCAAATGGAACGACAAGATCACGTTGCCCTACGAGCCTTTCATCGGCACGATCGGAACGTCGCCGGAGATCGAGGCGATCTCCTCGCTCGTCCCCGATTATTACGGAGGCAACATGGACCTGCCGGACGTCGGCGTCGGCGCCATCGTCTATCTGCCGGTCAACACCAAGGGCGCGCTGCTCTATCTCGGAGACTGCCACGCCGCGCAGGGGGACGGCGAACTCTGCGGCGTCGCGATCGAGCATCCGACCGTGACCACGGTCCAGGTCGATCTCATCAAAGGCTGGACGATCGCCTGGCCACGGCTCGAGACCAAGGATTTCATCATGACCATCGGCTCGGCCCGGCCGATGGAGGATGCCGCGCGCATTGCCTATCGCGAGCTGTGCCGCTGGATGGCGGCGGACTACGGTTTCGAGGAGATCGACGCCTACATGCTGTTGACCCAGGCCGGCCGGGTGCGTCTCGGCAACATGGTCGATCCGAAATACACGCTCGGCGCCTCCATCAAGAAATCCTATTTGCGCTAACGGGGGGATGTCGATCATGCCGTCCGTGCACAAGGTCGCCACTGTCCAGTTCGAGCCGACAATGTTCGAGAAGGAGCGCAACATCGCGCGCCTGCTCGAACTCTGCGAACAGGCAGCGGCGGCCGGCGCGAAGCTCATCGTCACGCCGGAAATGGGAACCACGGGCTATTGCTGGTTCAACCGGGCCGAGGTTCGGCCCTTTGTCGAGAAGGTTCCGGGGCCGACCACCGACCGCTTCGCGGCGCTGGCACGCAAGTACGACTGCTACCTCGTGGTCGGCATGCCCGAAGTCGACGAGGACTACATCTACTTCAACTCGGCCGTCTTGATCGGGCCTGATGGCATCGTCGGCCGCCATCGCAAGACCCATCCCTATATCTCGGAGCCGAAATGGGCGGCGGCGGGCGACCTGCACAACCAGGTCTTCGATACGCCGATCGGACGGATTGCACTCCTCATTTGCATGGACATCCATTTTGTGGAAACCGCACGGCTGATGGCGCTGGGGGGCGCGGATGTCATCTGCCATATCTCCAACTGGCTCGCGGAGCGAACGCCGGCGCCTTACTGGATCAGCCGAGCCTTCGAGAACGGTTGTTACGTGATCGAGAGTAATCGCTGGGGGCGTGAGCGCACCGTCCAGTTCAGCGGCGGGAGCTGTGTGATCGCGCCGGATGGCGAAGTGGTCACGGTCCTTGACAAGGGCGACGGGTTCGCTCTGGCCGAGATCGATCTCGACATGGCTCGTGCGCGCCGCGTGCTCGGTGAGCCGGTGTTCGTTCAGCGCCGGCCCGAGCTGTATCCGGAGTTGCTGACCGATACCTTCAGCTGGAATTCGCGCGAATTCTTCGGTCTCTATGGTCACGAGCCCTGGCCTGAAGGAATGCGCTCGCGCGTCAGCGTGGCCCAATTCGCACCTGGTGACAGCGTTTCAGGAAATCTCGAGGCGATCGCGAATCTTGCCCGCCGGGCCAAGGCCGACGGTGCCAATCTCGTGGTATTCCCGGAACTCGCGGTCACCGGCCTGGCAGGTTCGGCGAAATCGGCCCAGCCGATACCGGGACCTGCCACGGACAGTCTGCACGCGCTCGCTGCGCAGCTCGAAATCTACATCGTTTGTGGAATGGCCGAACGCGCGGGCGATGCCGTTTACAACAGCGCCTGCCTGTTCACGCCGGATGGAAGGATCACGCGTTATCGCAAGACGCATTTGACGGAAGAGGAGCGGAGCTGGGCCACGGCTGGCGATGACTGGGCTGTCGTCGACACGCCTGTCGGGCGCATAGGCCTGCTGATCGGCCACGATGCGGCATTTCCGGAAGCGGGGAGGGTGCTCGCGCTTCGCGGTTGCGACGTCATCGCGTGCTGCGCAGCAGTCAAGGGCCCCTTTGGATCGCCACATGCGGGGACGGCGGTCCAGCAGTCGGCGCCGATTCCGACCGGCGCCGATCCGCATCATTGGCATCACTTCCGCGTCCGCGCCGGCGAGAACAATGTGTTTCTGGCGTTTGCCAATGTGTTCGATCCCGAACACGGCTATCCCGGCCTCAGCGGCGTCTTCGGCCCCGATACCTTCGAGTTTCCGCGCCGCGAGGCGATTGCAGCTGACGATACGGGCCTTGCCACGGCTCTGGTCGACACCACCAATCTCGACAGCGTTTATCCGACCAACGTCGTGCGCCGAAAGGATCTCGTTTCGATGCGGATGCCGCACAGCTATCGGGGATTGGTCAGGGCGGTGGCGAATAACCATTGAACGTGCGAGACTGCAGGAAAAGAAAAGGAACCGATCATGGATCTAGGACTTTCGGGCGCCAAGGTTCTCGTCACCGGCAGCACCAAGGGGATCGGTCGCGCGATCGCCGAGACCTTTGCGGCGGAGGGCGCGAATGTCGGCATTTGTGCGCGCAATCAGGCGGATGTCGACAGCACTGTTGCAGCGCTCAAGACCAAAGGCGTGGCCGCCTTTGGTGCCTCGGTCGACGTTGCCGATGGTGCGGCGCTCAGGGCCTGGGTGGTCGACATGGCGACCAAACTGGACGGGATCGACGTCGTCGTGGCGAATGTGAGTGCGCTGGCTATCGGGCAGGACGATGAAAGCTGGACGAGGGAATTTTCGACCGACATGATGGGCACGGTCCGGCTGGTGAATGCGGCCATGCCCTATCTCGAGAAGAGCGACGCCGGTGCGATCGTCGCCATATCGAGCGTTTCCGGGCGCGAGGTCGATTTCGCGGCCGGCCCCTACGGCACCTTCAAGGCCGCCATCATCCACTACACGCAAGGTCTCGCCAATCAGCTTGCACACAAGGGCATTCGCGCCAACACGGTCTCGCCGGGCAACACCTATTTCGAAGGCGGGGTCTGGAACACGATCAAGGACAACAATCCCGAGCTCTACAAGACGGCGCTTGCGCTCAATCCCACGGGCCGGATGGGGACCCCGCAGGAGATGGCCAACGCGGTCGTATTCCTCGCAAGTCGTGCCGCGAGCTTCATCACGGGAACGAACCTCGTCGTCGACGGTGCCCTGACGCGCGGTGTGCAGTTCTGAGGTGTCTCCGCCGCGTTGATCGCGGCGGTCGTCGCAAGGAATGTCAGGAGGCCCTCGGCCCGGATCGGCTCAGGCCAGATCCGGGCCGAAGGCAGGGGCCTGCGCTCGCAAATCAGCCGCAGCTCAGCGGCAACGGCGCGTCGGGATGCAGGTCGTACCAATCGTAGCAGTCGGGATAGGCGCCGTAGAATCCATACGCGGACCGATAGCGACCATACTGATGCAGTGCTTGGTGACTGAGGCCTGTGCCGCGGGAGGCGATGTGATCGCCGAGACCGAGATGGCCTCCGTCAAAGCGCTGTCCGCCACCGAATGCCGCGGTCCCGCCGGGGTGGAATCCTCCGCCGAACCCGCCGGCATGGGCCATGCCGCCGAAATGCGCTCCCCCGCCAAAGCCCATATGTCCGCCACCAAAGCCGCCGCCACCAAAGCCGCCGCCGCCAAAACCACCGTGGCCGCCTCCGCCACCGCCGCCGCGTGCCTCGGCCGCCCCGACGGTCAACGTCGAGGCAAGTGCCGCTGTGGCCAAAATCATCAATACTCGTTTCATGGGAGCACTCCTTTTCTATCAAGGTTCCCGGCGATCCCTGCAGTTCGCTTCGGCGTCGTGGTGTCGCCAAGCTTCGTGATGAAGGGAAGATAGGAACCGCGCTGGTCAATCCCACTAAATTCGGTTTCAGGAAAGCGAGGGCCGATCGGCAAGGTGATGTGGTCGGCCGACCGAGGTGCCCGGTCGGCCGCAAAAGCCGTAGCGATCAGAAGCTTCCGGTGCCCGGCTCACACGGGACGTTGTCGCCGGTCCACGGCGCCGTCGCAAATGCGCCAACACGCGGCGCCGGAACGCAGGCGCGACCATCCCGATAGAGGGATGCGTTCGATGCGGCCGGATTGGCTTCCATGGAGGACGGCCGCACGACGGCATGCCGTTCGCGTGCCATGACAGGTCCTCCCAGCATGGCGACTGCGATCAATCCGGTCGACAAGAGCTTGAGGGTAGACATTGTGGCTTCTCCTTTGATGACAGCAGGCAGACCAAGCCGGCTCCCCAAGGAGGTGCGGACGATCGCGACCCAACAAAATGCACGAATTGCTCACCGGAGTTCAACGGCCCGTGATCGCTATTCGCATGGCGGCGACGATCGTGCGAATCCGCAATGTTCGCCGCAGAATCCCATTTTTGCGCGTAACGACGGACCCATCGAGAACATATCTATGGTGCATCGCGAGTCCCGGACGGAGATGGGAGATGACCACGACGACAGCACACCTTTCTGCTCGCGCACCGTCGCTGGCCGCCCTCCCAGGCTTCCTGAATTGCAATTTAGTGGTGTTCCATCCTGAGCCGGACTATGTCCCCGCAGGGCGAGCGGTTCATCGCATGCAGGCTCAGCACGGCGCCTTCGGGCGCAATGGGCGTGGAATATGACGACAAGAGCCGCCGAACCCATGCTTCGGCGCCGCAGGCCGAAGCGCCTCGCAGGAGGTGGGACCGGGACAATGACGCGGATTCTTCTGATCGAGGACGACGCCGAGACCGCCGAGTCGGTCATCGCCGAGCTTGCGGATCGTGGCTTTGAGGTTCAGTGGTCGCCCGATGGCATCGATGGTCTCGATCGGGCGCGCTCGTCATGTCCAGATGCCTTGATCGTCGATCGCATGCTGCCCGGAATGGATGGGCTGACCGTCATCGAGGCGTTGCGCAAGGACGAGGTCGGAACGCCCGTCCTGGTGCTGAGCGCTCTCGGCGCGGTCGATGACCGGGTGCGCGGCTTGCGCATGGGAGGAGACGACTATCTCACCAAGCCGTTCGCGCTCATCGAGCTCGTCGCTCGCGTAGAGGCATTGCTGCGCCGTCCGACCGACAGTCGAGAAACCACACTGCGCGCCGGGCCGCTGGAGCTCGACCTGATCGACCGGACCGCGCGGCGCGGCGAGCGTGAGATCGATCTGCTGCCGCGCGAGTTCCGCCTGCTCGAATACATGATGCGTCGCAGCGACCAGCTGTTGACGCGTGCGATGCTGCTCGAGGAGGTTTGGAACTATAAATTCGTTCCTGCAACCACGAACCTGATCGACGTGCATATGGGCCGGCTCCGTCACAAGGTCGACGGCCCCGGGGAGATGCAACTCATCCATAACGTTCGAGGATCGGGATTCCTGCTGCGCGTGCGCCAATAGCTGCGGCGGTCACTCCCGAAATCGCGCAGCATGCACGACTATCGAGCGTCGAACCGATGCGCCAGTTCCACTTTATTCGTTCGAACACGTTTCTCTGGGCCTTGGCGGTGGCGGCGGCCTTTGCGCTGTTCGTGGTCGGGCTGTTCGCGTTCATCTATTGGAAGATCGATGACTATCTGATCGTCCGGTCGGATCGGATGATCACGACGCAGATCGACTTCCTGGCCAGGCTGCCTTCGGCCCGCCGTGTCAACGCGATCACCGATCACCTCGAACAGGACTCCAGGGGCGTGCAGTACGCGGGACTGTTCGACGTCGCCGGAGCCCGGCTTGCCGGCAACATCCAGCGCGTGCCGCAGGAGCTCGAGCTCGACGGGGTGGTGCAGGGGGTGCGGCTCGATCGCATCACGCAATCGACTGACCACGATCCGGTTGTCAGGGCGGCGGCCAGGCGCCTGGAGGGCGGAGCCATCCTGGTCATGGGGAGAAATGTCGATGAGACGCGCGAGATATCGAGTGTCGTGGGGCAGGCTCTCGCGCTCGGCCTGCTGCCGGCATTTTGCCTCTGCCTGCTGGCCGGAGCGTGCTTGAGCATCCGTGCCCAGAGGCGCGTGGAGGAAGTGAACCAGCGGGTCCGGCGGATCGTGGCCGGTGATCTGCGCGAGCGTTTACCACAGGACAATGTGGATGATCCGTTCGCGCGGCTGGCCGGCATCGTCAATGGGATGCTCGACGAAATGGAGACGATGATCAACGCCCTGACTGGCGTCGGTAACGACATTGCTCATGATCTCAGGACACCGCTCACCCGTGCCCGGCTGGCGCTGGAGAGAGGCCGCACGCACGCGGCCACGCTGGAGCAACTCCATGAGGTCGTCGACAAGGCGGTCGCCGGGATCGATCAGTCGCTCGCAATCGTCACCGCGTTGCTGCGTTTGGCTGAGATCGAGAACAACCGCCGGATGGCCGGTTTCGGCGATGTCGCGCTCGACGAGATCCTGCGCGAGGTCTGCGACGTCTACGAGCCCATTGCCGAAGACAAGAACGTCGCGCTTGGCGTCGCCATCGATCGCAAGGTGCAGGTATGGGGCGATCGCGACCTGCTATTCGAGACGGTCGCCAATCTCGTGGACAATGCCGTCAAGTTCACGCCCGCGGGCGGAATGGTCAGGCTCGAGCTGGTGTCGACCGACAAGACCGCGTTCGTGCGCGTGAGCGATACCGGGCTTGGCATCAACGAGCAGGAACGTGAGGCCGTGCTGCGGCGCTTCTATCGTTCCGACAAGATGCGCCACACGCCCGGAGTAGGACTGGGACTGAGCCTGGTGGCTGCCATCGTCAAGCTTCACGGTTTCAGGCTGATCATTTACCCGCCCCCCGGAGGGAGGGTCGAGATCCTTGTCTCGACAGGAGCAAAGGGACCGCGCCCCAGCACCTCGAGATCGCGCGTCACGCGAGGCTTGACCGGACGTGACGTCGGCGGTGATGCGTGGCTCGCGAACGGGGAAAGTCGAGATGCCTGAAAACGAATTCAGGATTCTCAAGTCCAATTTAGTGGCAGCTCCGCGCGAAGGCCTCTTACGCTTACTCGCCAAGTTCGAGCGCGGGAGCAGCGGATGCAAACTCGTCACGTGATCGTGAGAAACAAGACCTCGACGTTCGGCCGAACTGCGTCGGCAAGCGCGGTCAATGCCTACGCAGCAGCCATCAGGCGATACGATCTGCTGCAGCCTGATCAGGAGCAGCGGCTGGCACGTCATTGGCAGGAAACGCGGGATCCTGACGCCGCCAACGTGCTCGTCACCAGTCACCTCCGCCTCGCAGCCAGGTTGGCGCGAGGTTACAGGGGATATGGCCTTCCGCTGGCTGATCTCATTGCTGAAGCAAATCTCGGGCTGGTGATCGCGGCATCCCGTTTCGAGGCCGACCGCGGCGCGCGGTTTTCCAGCTATGCAGTGTGGTGGGTCAAAGCAACCATTCACGAGTACATCCTGCGGTCCTGGTCACTGGTCCGCATCGGTACGACGACGGCCCAGAGGAAGCTGTTCTTCAGGCTCCGCAGCGAGATGAGGAGAGCGACAGGCGGTGAGATGGCGGGCCTCACGCTGGAGGCTGCCAGGATGATTGCCGGGAGGCTCGACGTTGCGACGCGCGACGTGATCGAGATGGACTCCCGCTTGAACGGCGACCTCTCGCTGAATGCGCGCGTTGGAGGCGACGAGGAGGGAGCCGAGTGGCAGAGCTTGCTGGTTGACGATGCAATCGACGCCGAGACGGTCATCGCCGAGCAGGAACAGACAGAGCGTCGCACCAGCGCGTTGCGCCTGGCACTCGATGTCCTTACGGAGCGCGAGCGGCGCGTATTGGAGGCGAGGCGGCTGGCTGAGCACCCCCGCACACTCGAACAGCTTGGTCGTGAACTCTCCATCTCGAGCGAGCGGGTCCGGCAGATCGAGATCTGCGCATTCGCAAGGGTCAGACGGGCCGCGGTACTGGCGGCGCAGAATGCGGCGTGCGCTTTCGAATCGCGCGGACGCGTATCTCCCGCGCCGCGTGATTATTCTCGTGGCGTTACGGAATCCGCACCGGAAGAACTCACGTCTCTCTGAGCGATCGAGAACCGGTGATGGACGCGGCCGAGCGCAGTCGTTCCGGCAAGACGTCCTGAATTAGTTTTCATTTGAACGGATGCCGGCTCGTCATCATCTGTTCGAAGTTAGGCGCAATCGTCTTCAGGCGGAAGTCATCATGGGAATTGTTCGATTCGCGCTGCGGTTTCCGCATACGTTCTACGTGCTTGCGGCGCTGATCCTGTTTCTCGGCGGCATCGCGATTTGGTCGATGCCGACGGACGTCTTTCCCGAGATCCGCATTCCCGTCGTCACCGTCATCTGGAGTTACACCGGCCTCTCCACTCCGGAGATGGAGCAGCGTGTCAGCACGTACAGCCAGTATTCGATCAGCGCCAATGTCAGCGGCATCAAGAACATCGAGGCGCAGACGCTCAACGGCTTGTCGGTTCAGAAGATCTACTTCCAGCCGGACGTCAACCTCGATCTCGCGATCTCGCAGATCGTCTCGGCGACGAACGCCATCCGCGCCTTGATGCCGCCGGGTATTCAGCCGCCGGTCATCGTGCAGTTCAATGCCTCGAGCGTGCCGGTGCTGCAGCTCAGCCTCGAGTCCGACAAGCTGAACGAACAGCAATTATACGATTTCGGCATCTACCGGATCCGGCAGCAGCTGGCTCCTGTCCCCGGGGTGACGCTGCCAACGCCTGCGGGCGGCAAGTATCGTCAGATCATGGTCGACATCGATCCGAGCAAGCTGCTGTCGCGCGGACTGACGCCGCTCGACATCGTCAATGCAGTGAATACCCAGAACCTGACGCTGCCGACAGGCACGGCGAAGATCGGCGACACCCAGTACACCGTCCGGACCAATGCGACACCGGCCTCGATCAAGGATCTCAATATGATCCCGGTCAAGTTCGCGAATGGCGCCACGATCCTGCTGAAAGATGTTGCCCAGGTCCGCGATGGATCACAGGTGCAGCAGAACATCGTGCGCGAGGACGGCCATCGTTCGGTCCTGCTCAGCGTGATCAAGAACGGCAACGCTTCGACACTTGCGGTCGTCAACGGTGTCAAGCACGCCTTGAAGTCGATTCGGGCCTCGGCACCTGCCGGGCTGAAGATCAACGAGCTGTTCGATCAATCTGTCTTCGTCACCCATTCGGTCGACGGCGTGCTGCGGGAAGGCGCGATCGCGGCGGGCCTCACGGCGCTGATGATCCTGGTGTTTCTCGGATCGTGGCGGTCGACGCTCGTCGTCCTGATCTCGATCCCGCTCGCGATGCTGTCCTCGCTCGTTGTTCTGCATTTTCTGGGAGAGACCCTCAACACGATGACGCTGGGGGGACTCGCGCTTGCGGTCGGCATACTGGTCGACGATTCGACGGTGACGATCGAGAACACGCATCGGCTCTGGACGGAGGAGGGGATGCCGCTGTCGGACGCAACGCTGCATGGTGCAGCCGAAATCGCGGTGCCGACGCTCGTCTCTACGCTCGCGATCAGTTGCGTGTTCACTTCGGTGGTGTTCCTGCAGGGACCGGCCAAGTACCTCTTCACTCCGCTCGGTCTGGCGGTGGTGTTCGCGATGCTGGCGTCATACGGGCTGTCGCGGACGCTTACACCGATCACGATCGGTCTGCTGCTGAAGGGCGAGCGGCGCCATTCCAAGGACGAGAGTCCGTCCGGGATTTTCGCGAGGGCCTCCACCATGTTCGAGCGTGGATTTGAGCGGCTGCGCGACGGCTATTCCGATCTCCTGATGGTTTTACTTCGGCGCCGGAGCATCGTCCCGGTGGTGGCCGCGCTGATGCTGGCTCTCGGGGGCGTCATGTTCATCTACGTCGGCAGGGACTTCTACCCCTTGATCGACGGTGGTCAGATCCAGCTCCATGTTCGCGCACCCGCCGGCACCCGCATTGAGCACACGGAGGCGATCTTCCAGGCGGTCGAGGACAAGATCCGCGAAGTCATTCCGGACAAGGACCGGGCACTGATCGTCGACAATATCGGACTGCCGGCGCGCCCCTATAATCTGGCATTCACCGACGGTTCGACGATAGGGGTGAACGACGGCACCATCCTCGTGTCGCTCAAGGACGGACACAGGCCGACCGCGGATTATGTCAAGAAGTTGCGCCAGGTGCTGCCATCCGCATTTCCCGAGGATCTGTTCTATTTTCAGGCGGCCGACATCGTCACGCAGATCCTGAACTTCGGCCTGCCGGCGCAGATCGACGTCCGGACGGCCGGCTACGGCGCCAACAATCTGGCGGTCGCAAAGCAGGCGCAGAAGAGCCTGGCGGCAGTTCCCGGGATCGTCGATGCGCATCTTCAGCAGGAGGTCGACGCTCCCGCATTCTACGCTGACATAGACCGCACCCGCGCTGCGCAGCTCGGGCTCAATGCCAGCACGGTTGCGACAAACATCAATGTCAGCCTCAGCTCGTCCGCCCAGGTCTCGCCCAATTTCTGGACCGATCCGACGTCAGGCATCCCGTACTATCTGGCTGTGCAGACCCCCGAATACAGGGCCAATTCGCTCAACGCTTTGGGTAACACACCGGTTTCGGCCTCGCTTGCTGCAAGCGGGCAGACAGTCCCGGGCCTGCTCAGCAACGTCGCAACGTTCAAGCGGGGCACCGTGCCTACCAATTTGAACCAGGCCAATGTCCAGCCGGTGTTCGACGTCTATGCGAGCGTCCAGGGCCGCGATCTCGGCAGCGTCGCAGCCGATATCGACAGGGTGACCGCGACGCTGCAGAAGCAGCTCCAGCCCGGTAATTCGATCCAGGTCCTGGGCCAGATCCAGAGCATGCATCAGTCGTTTCGCGATCTCGGGATCGGGCTGCTGTTTGCCGCCATCCTGGTCTATTTGTTGATGGTCGTGAACTACCAGAACTTCGGCGATCCCTTCGTCGTCATCCTGGCGCTGCCGGCAACCTTCTGCGGTATCGTGACGATGTTGTTCATCACGGGAACGACATTGAACGTGCCTTCGCTGATGGGCGCGATCATGGCGGTCGGGGTTGCGTCCGCCAATTCGATCCTGCTCGTGACCTTCGCGCGTGACGAGCAGCTGAAGGGGCAGTCGGCCCTCCAGGCTGCGTTGAGCGCGGGTCGCACGCGAATCCGTCCGGTCCTGATGACGGCCGCCGCGATGATCGTGGGCATGATCCCGATGGCGATCGGAGGCCCGGGCGAGGAGCAGAACGCGGCGCTCGCGCGTGCCGTTATTGGTGGGCTGCTGTTTGCAACGCCGACGACATTGCTGATCGTGCCCTATCTCTTCGCCATGCTGCGCAAGCGCAACGATGGCAGGCCTCATCACGGCGTATTTGAGGAGATACCGAAATGAGCGATGTTGGCGCGCGGACTAATGATGACGACGCAAGGGACCGATCTGATGCGGAGAGCTGCCGGATCGTGGAATTGCCCGGGAGGGGCGGGCGGCCGCAGCGCCGCTACGGCGGCGTGTTGCTCGGAGGTGGTGTGCTCCTGCTGCTCGCAGGCGGTCTTGGTATCGGCGGCTGGCGGCACTATCAGGCCGCGCGCGACGTCGCTGCAGTGACAGAGAAGAGCAGGACCGCCGTTCCGGAGGTTCGGGTGGCCACGGTTCGCCCCAGCGGCGACATCATGAAGGTCACCTTGCCTGCGACGACGACGGCATTCGAGGCGGCAAACATTTTCGCGCGGGCCAGCGGCTATATCGAGAAGCGTTACGTGGATATCGGCGATCGGGTGAGGAAGGGCGACCTTCTCGTGGAGATCACCGCGCCGGAGCTCGACCAGCAGATCGCGCAGGCCCAGGCGACGCTGGCGCAGAACCAGGCCTCGCTGCAGCAGGCGCAGGCGAGCCGGGAGCTTGCCGACGTCACCAATGCGCGGGATGGCAATCTGGTCAAGCAGGGCTGGCTGACGGCACAGCAGGGTGACAACGACCGTCTCACACTGCGTGCCCAGCAGGCGGCCGTGAATGTGGCCCAATCGAATATCACGGCGCAGGAAGCGCAGATTCGCGTTCTTCAGCAGGAGAAGGCGTACCAGCGCGTGGTGGCGCCGTTCGACGGCGTGATCACGCAGCGTAATGTGGACAATGGCAGCCTGGTACAGGCCGGATCGACCTTCATGTTCACGCTGATGCATGCCAACGTGATCCGAACGCAGGTGTTCGTTCCACAGGACGAAGCCTTCGGAGTCGCGCCGGGCGTTGATGCCGAGATCCGCGTCCCCGAGATTCCGGACCGGACGTTTCCGGGCAAAGTTACGCGCATCGCAACCGCGTTGCAGCCGGGAAGCCGAACGCTGCTGACCGAGATCGACGTCCCGAATCCGGATGGAGCCTTAAGTCCCGGCATCTATTGCACGGTCGAGCTGTCGATCCCGCGCAAGACCCCATCGATGACGGTATCGTCCGATGCGCTGGTCTTCGATCAAAACGGGCTTCACGTCGTGGTGGTGCGGAATGGCACCGTTCATCTGCAGAAGGTGTCGATCGCGCGGGATTTCGGTACGTCGGTCGAAGTCCGCGACGGCATGCAGCCTGGCGAGCAGGTCGTGCTCAATCCGGCGATCAATCTGGCGGAGGGCAGCAAGGTCGCCATTCGCAAGCAGGACGCAAGCTAGGGGCACGGGCATGATCCGGATCGTACCCGCCGCGCTGATTGTCCTGCAGCTGGGCTGTTGTCCCAGCGACGCCCAGGTGGCAACGACCGGGAGCACGGCAATGAGTCTTCCAACCGTGCCGGGGGCTGTCGTCATCTCGCCGCTCAACAGCCCTGGCCCGTTTTCCGCAACGACCGAGCCCGGCGCACCCGATACGACGCTGGCGCCGGTTCCGCTCGCCTCTAATCCGACGACGCCGGGTACGGTTGTTGTCTGCGCGCCGCCGTCGAATTCTCCGGCATTGGCGCCGGCGATACCGGTCGTGTCGAGCACGGGCCTGCCGATGCCGGGCAGTGTGGCTCCAGTACTTCCGGTCATGGGGCAGATCAGCAGCTCCACGGGGACAATTCCTGCGGCTGCGCCCGCGGGAGCGGGAACGACAGTCACCTGCAGTTCAACGCCTGGAGGGCAGACGACGAGTGCTGCGTCTCTGCCGCTCTTGATCCCGCAAGTGCCGGCCAATCCGGTGCCTGGGACGATCCTGGAGGACACCAGCGGGGCCGGCGGCACTGGCATTGATCCAAATGCCGTCGTGCCTAGTCCGAACAGCTCCGCCTGCATGGAAGGGGTTTCGATGAACCTGGCGTCGCCTGCGACAATGTTACCGGCCAATGCGTCGGGTGCCGCGCCAACGCCGGGAGTGTCGCCGATCCCGCCGCCGGGATGCTGACGAAAGCCGTGCCGCGTCGAACTGCTGGGTCGCGGCAGTCTTCTTCCTTGAGGCCGGCACTTCGCTGGGCGGCGGCAGCGACGTGGCGAACGATTCAATATGTGTCGATCCCGGAAGGAAGAATGGCAGCATCAGGGAAAGTTGCCATTCTTCCTTCCATCCGTGAGGCAGACAAGCCTCCTGACCGCGTGACGATCCCTTCAGCTCAGCGCCGGCAGTTGCCTTGTGCCGAGGGGGCGTCGTCCAGCGCGCGCAATCAGTAGCCGGATGTCGGCTCGCAGGGCGGACGGCGCCATGGCGCGGATGCGTAGGCGCCGACGTCCGGAGCCCTCACGCAGCCGCGCTTGGCAGTGACCGGAATACGTTGCGTCGAGGCGTAGGCGTCGACATTCGTCCGCCGCGCGTTCGTATTGCCTTCGCGAGCCATCGCGGGGGAGGCAACCATGGCTGCGGCGATCAAGCCGGCGGAAAAGAGTTTCAGTGTAGTCATTGCAGGTCTCCTTGACCAAGCGACGCCGGGAACGCCTCGGCTCGCCGGCCAGACATGTGGATGCGAACGACGATCATTTTCGTCTTTGCATGAAGTCATGGTCACGCATGGATTCCGGGGATTTCAGCAAAGGACTGTCGCTTCCGATCGGTCGCGCCCGAGACATCGTTCTTGTCTCATTGGCGCCAGTGGTGGTCGTGAACGTGAACCGCGCCGAACACGGGGGCCGCGCCGCCGGGACGTTCGAGCCCCATGCGTCCCGCCGGAGTCAACGCGCCGCCATTCAGCACGTCGCGATCGGGAAACATCGAGGCAAAGGCAGCGGGCTCCTGGTCGGCGAAGGACCAGGCCGCGGACGCTGACGATGCCGTCGCTGTTGAAATCAGTGTCGCGGCAATCAGGATCTTGAATGCACTCATAGCGCTTCTCCGTTTCTTGGTGTGCGCGGAGAGTCGCTTGGCGATGATCGCTGCTCGGCTGGTGGCGTTTCCGGAAGTGTCTTCTATACCAAGCTATATAGGCAGCGCGGTCAGCAAAGCTCGCTGGACATGCATCACTCTTGCGAGACGATGATCGAATGTCAGCGATGGCCGCGCCGTCGATGATTGCTAGTGCGCCGTCGAAACGGAGTTCTGTCACCGATGTCATAATTGATCGCGCGATCGTGCATGGTCAGTTTGCGCGCGGCGTCCAGTTCTAGATGACAAGTCATGCAACATGTGGAGTGTGGACCATGAGACAGCTTTCGTTTCTCTGCATCGTCGCCTGCCTTGCTCTCTCAGGCGCGGCGTCCGCGCGTGGCGGCATTGGTTCGCACATGTCCATGACGAGCGGCGGGGCGCTCGGCTCGAGTGCCGCCGTGCCGGGGACGAACTCGCTCGGCACGGCGCTGCCATCGTCCGAGAGCGGTCATCGCGCGACGAAGGGGCCGTTGCTCGGCACGGACCCGACAATCGACAAGGACGACGCCCAACTCGAGAAGATGCTCGAAGGATCGATCTGCCGCGGCTGCTGAGGACGCGAATAGCGATGGTGCGGCGCTTTGTCGCCTGCACAGTGCAGGGCAGCGATCTCCCCGAGCGGATTTTCAAGGACCTTCATTCGTGTAAGATGACCGCGACGGTCCTGAATACGCAGAAGATGTCCCTCCTTTCACGCCGAGAACTGCTCGATACGGCGACGCGTATCATGGCGCTGGCCGCATGGCCCGGCTGTGCAGCCGCCGACGACTATCCCTCCCGTCCCATCAGGCTGATCATTCCCTATACGGCTGGTGCCGCCGGTGATCAGATCGGCCGTCCCTGGGCCGACAGGATCACCTCGCTGCTGGGGCCGATCTATGTCGAGAATATCGGCGGCGCCGGCGGTGCGATCGGCTCCGCCGCGGTGGCGCAGAGCGCACCCGACGGCTATTCGCTTCTGCTCGGCAATGGCAGCACCCAGGTGATGATTCCGTTGTCCTCCGCGCAGCCTGCCTACGACACGGTTCGCGATTTCCGCGCCGTCTATCGCCTGATCACCAGCACGCTGGCATTCGCGGTTCATCCTTCCTTGCCTGTGAAGGACCTGCGAGAGCTGGCAGCTTTTGCGAAAGCCAATCCGGGCAGGCTGTCCTATGGCACTCCGGGGGTGGGCACCGGCAATCATCTCATCGGAGAGATGTTCAGGCAGCAATCCGGTGTTGCAGCGGACCTTGTCCACGTTCCTTATCGAGGCATGGGCCCCGCCACCAACGACCTCGTCAGTGGCCAGATCTCGTCGGTCATTGCCGTGGTCTCGAGCCAGATCCTGCAATTGCACCATGCGGGCAAGCTGCGGCTGATCGCCGTGACGAGCGATCGGCGGCTGAGCGGCGCGCCGGACATTCCGACGGTGATCGAATCCGGCATGCCGGGCCTCAGATATGCCGGCTGGTTCGGCTTGTTCGCTCCAAGAGCGACCCCGGATGTGATCGTGGAGCGGATCGCTGCTGCGACCCGTACTGCGATGGCAGATCCACGGTTGCAGGAAAACTATCGTTCGCAAGGTCTGGAGCCGGACGTCGATTCAGGTCCCGACCAGTTTCAGCACCTGGTCGCGGACGAGCTGGCCCGACTGGCTCCCATCATTAAGTTGATCGGGCTCAAGCGCGACTGAGATCACGCCGGGGCGCCTCGCAGCCAAAGGGTCGTAGCTCTCGGCCTCCGGGAATTTCGCCGATTTAAGCAACGCGTCCGTCCTGTCGCAACTCTCGCCGGCCGGATCGGCACTGGCGATCTCCCGGCCGTAGGAGCAGCATTGACTTAAGTCAACCGCTGCCATGGCCGATTGGCGCGAGTGTGGCATGCTCGCTAACGTCAATTTCCAGGCCTTCGCCGTAGCCGGCGAGGGGAAGACGCGACGGCGCGTCGACGGGCGGACCTTTGGCATCGGTTGGCGGGGACGTAAGACGTCCTGGGGCAAATTGAGGGCGGGTGGGTTGCCATGATGCTACAGTTCCTCGCCGGCACGCTGGTCAGCATGATCAATATCGGACTCCACGCTCTCGTAACGGTCGTCGCCGTCGGGATCGCGCGCAGCGCGGGTTTGCGTCACTCCAAGCGACCGAAATTGCACCTGATGGGCGTCATGATCGCGACCGCCGTGGTGTTGAAGGTCGCGCACATGCTGGAAATCCTGATGTGGGCTGCGACCTACGGCATCGTCCAGGCTGCCGCCGCCGACACTGACCTGCTCTACTTTGCTTTCGTCAACTACACCACGCTCGGTTATGGCGACATCACGCCGGTGCGCGAATGGCGGCTGATCGGCCCGTTCACCGCCATGAATGGCGTACTGTTGTTCGGCTGGTCCGCCGCCATTCTTTTCGAGGTGTTGCGCAAGACGCTCGAGCATCTCGGACTGACTGAAGCGCCTGGCCCAGTTTCACGCCGGCCATGAAGGGCGCGGCGAGCGGCGCCCCGGATCGTCCGGCAACCGCGACCGACGTTTCGCCAGTTCAAGGATGCAGATCGAGGCTGGCGAGCTGATTCCGGTCGAGCAACACGATCTGCCGTTGGGTGTTGCCGATGAACCCGAGGATGCCGAGCTCGTGCAGGCGCGACAGAGCGCGCGAGACGGTCTCCAGCGTCAGGCCGAGATAGTCGGCAATATCGCGTCGCGACATCGGGAGCGCGATGACGCCTGCCGCCGTCAGCCGCTTGTCCATCTCGAGCAGGAACGCCGCGACCCGCTCCAGCGAGGTCTTGCGGCCGAGCAACAGCATGTGGTCTTCCGCATGCTGGAGATTGTTCGTGGTCATGCTGAGCAGGTTTCTGGCCACCATGGCATCGCTCTCGGCCACTGTTTCAAGACTTTGTCGCTTGATCAGGCGCACCGTGGTGTCGACGACCGCTTCCGTCGTAAATCGATGCTCCCCGCCGTTCTCGAGCCCAAAGATGTCGCCGATGAGGTGGAATGCGCCGATCTGCCGGCGACCATCCGACAACAGCTTGTAGCTTCGCACCGCGCCCGCCTTGACCTGATAGACATATTTGGCGGGCTCTTTCTCGCCGTAAATCTCGGTGCCTTTTCTGTACGAAAATTCGCTTAAACTGACGAGCGCATTTGAATCGCTGGTCATGCCGAGGTCACGGAGGGAATTGGGACGCAGTGCGGAATCGGTTGTGATGCGAACAAACATGGGCCAGGTCCTCAGCTCATCGCCGAATTTGGTCCGTCCGACGAAGGATTTTCGCTACTGGGAATGCGCCGCGCTGTTCCGCTCCCGCCGGGTTGATTTACGCCCAAGGCGGTATTTCAATCCATTGTCCCTAGGTTCATTGTACCAAGGGACAACCCCCCGGCGCTTGGTGCGCGGAATGAGAAAGCGCTGTCGCTGCGGGGATTTGGCCCATTGCAAGCAGATATTTCGGTTCTCAAACTGTTGAAGACGACTTTGTCGAGCGAGAGGACGTCAATGGTCCTCGCTGGAACTGGCCGAGAGGTTGAAGGTGTCGGGTCTCGTTCACGTGGTTGATGACGACGAGTCCTTTCGGACCGCGATCGCACGGCGTCTGAAGCTCGCCGGCTATGAGGTCGCGACCTATGCGTCGGCACTGGAGTTGGAGGAGTCTGCGCTGGATCCCGAGCAGGCCGGATGCATTCTGCTCGACGTGCGCATACCTGGATTGAGCGGCCCCGATTTGCAGGCGCGATTGATCGCGTCCGGCTCGACGCTGCCGATCATCTTCCTGACCGGGCATGCAGACACGCCGACCACCGTGCGGGCGATCAAGGCGGGTGCGGAAGACTTCCTGACCAAGCCGATATCCTCCGAGCAGTTGATCGATGCGATCGAGCGCGCTCTGGCAGGTCAGCGGACGGCGCGCGTCCAGCGCAGCAAGCTGGAGACGTTTCGTACCCATCTGGCCACGCTGACGCATCGCGAGCGACAGGTGTTCAATCTCATCGTGCGCGGCCGGATCAACAAGCAGATTGCGCATGAACTCGGGACGACCGAACGCACCGTGAAAGCACACCGCCATCAGGTCATGGAGAAGATGCAGGTACATTCGCTTGCGGAACTCGTTTCGATCGCGGAACGGCTCGGAATGCTCGGTACGAACGAGGATTAGCTGCTTCTTCACCGCAAGCCCGGTTCCCACGGTGTGATTGCCCCAAAGGACAGTATCAAGGCGTGTTGACAGTGCACGGCGAGGCGTGCGCAATGATGCACGGGCGCCGGGTCGGCAACGCAGTGCAGGCGGATGCAGTATCCCACCGCCGTTACAGCGCTCTCAGTTCGTTCATCTCCTGGAAAGGCAGATCGCCTTGCCGCTATGCCGGTCCGTTTTTGTCGTCGATGACGATCCGTCCATGCGGGCCAGCCTGAACAGGTTGCTGCGCGGCCACGGTTTCGACGCCGCGCTATTCGAGTCCGCGGGGGCCTTGCTCCAACACGACAAATTCCACACCGCGATCTGCATCGTCCTCGACATCGATCTTGGTGGAAAATCCGGCATCGACGTGCGGCGAAGCTTGACCGAGCAGGGCGTCACCGCGCCGGTGATCTACATCACCGGCAACGACAGCCCGGCGAACCGCGCTGCGGCGCTTGGGTCCGGCTGCCTCGCCTATCTGACCAAGCCCTTCACGGCGGAGTCGCTGATCGGATCCATTGAGCGCGCCGGCATCTCCTGAGATCAACTCGCCCCGTCATTCGTCGATATCCTGCTCCAGCGTCCTGGCTGGCGTCCCTTTGCGGACGGTGGCGAACTGCGCCAGGGGAATTGAAGTCGTCATGGCGAGAAGGTTCGAATCGACCAGTTCAAGCGTCAGGGTCTTGCCGGACTCCATCTCCCTGATGATCTTCGGCGCCGCCACATCGGCAGCGATGCACAGATTGGTGAGACACCAGGTATAGGGCAGGCGGAAGGGCGCGCCCTGGTCGACGCTCAACCTGGGCGACTGTTGCAGGTACATGCCGACAGGCACGAACAGTTGCAGCCGGGCCGCGGCGGCGTCTTCGCGTTCGATCAGATCGACGCGCACCGCCGTCTGTCCGGTCGCGAACTGGCCGGTGATCGAGGTCCGGCACAGTGTGGGCGCGCCGCCTGCCTTGAAGCAGAGCTTCTGCCAACCGCCGTAGCTGATGTCCTTTGCTTCACGCTGACCACGTGTGGCGATTTCGGCCGGCCTCTCGGCTTGGGCACCCTTCGGTGCGGCATGGCCGGGCGCCGTCGTGGCGGCGGCGATGGCGATAAGCAGGAGACTGGCAAGGCCGTCACGGGCATTGGGCATCATTGGGCCTCCGGATCTGGCATCTATTTCAGCGCGTCGAGGAACGTCGTTACCAGTGGCGACCAGAGCGGGATGGCATCCCTCGAGCCGATGAAGAAATGGCCCTCATTGCCGTACGGCGGCATCAGGTGATACTCGGCCCGGCCGCCGGCGGCGGTGAAGGCCGTATGCATGCGCTTCGACAGGTCCGGCCCGAAGAAGGTGTCGTTCTCGATATAGATCCACAGCATCGGCACACGCGATGTGCGGCCGAAATCCGCGGTGGCCTCAACCAGTCTGTCGGGGGCGCAGTTGTTGTTCGGCTTGCCGCCGACGCGTCCACCACGGCCCGCAGCGAAGGTGATGATGGCCTTCACCTGCGGCGGGTTCATGCTCGACAAGGCGATCGAGGCCCAGCCACCGGCGGACTGCCCGATCACGATCACGTCCTTGGGGATGATGCGCTTCTCGGCGGCCAGATAGTCGATGATATCGAGGTCGACCTTGGCGACCGCGAGCCCGGCGTCGTGGAAATTGGGATTGCTGCACTTGCCGATCTTGGAGAAGAACGGTCCGTAGACCGCGCGCTCGGGAATGTCGATGGCGGCTGCGCCATAGCCGGAGCCGACCGGCGCCACCACGAGGTAGCCGCGCCTTGCGAACCATTGGGCGGCGTCGCGGAATTCGACCAGCGGAAAGAAGCTGCGGTCGGTCGGGTTGAGCGAGACGCCGTGGTTCATGATCACGAGCGGGAAGGGGCCGTCGCCGACGGGACGCACCAGATAGGCGAACATCGGAAGCGCTAGTGGCAGCGCCCAGATCTCTTCCTGGATGCGGAGGTCATCCTCCGCGCGCGCGGCCGCGGCGAAGGCGGCCCACGCGAACAAGATGGCCGCGAAACATCCCAGCACCGATCTGGCCGGTCGCCGCATCATGGGTCTCCGTCATCCGCTGTAGGTTGCCGCGACGATGATCGGCCCGAGCACCGTGAGCACCACGTTTCCGACCGCATATGGCACGGCGACGCCAAGGACCGGCGTCTGGCTCTCGGCCACCTCGCACGCGCCGGTCACCGCGGCATCCACGGTCATGGCGCCGGCCAGTGCGCCGCAGGTCACGACCGGGTTCATGCGCAGCACATAGAAGGCAAACAGCGTCGCGACGATCAGCGGCACGAGCGTGATGACGAGACCCATGCCGACCAGAAGCAGCCCGTGGGCCTGGATCGCGGCCCAGGCCGCGGCGCCGTTGCCGAGCCCGATCGCCGCGATGAAGCCGCCGAGTCCGAGATCGCTCAGGGTCTGTTGCGCCGCCGGCGGCAATGCGCCCATGGTCGGCTTGCGCGACCGTAGCCAGCCGCAGACGAGGCCCGCGATCAGCGCGCCGCCGCCACCGCCGAGCGTGAGCGCGACGCCGCCGATCCTGAAGCTGACGAGCCCCGCGAGCAGGCCGGCCGCAATGCCGGCGGCAAGAAAGGCAATGTCGGCGCGATCACCCGACCGCAGGATCTGGCCGATGGCCTTTGCCGCACGTTCGATATTGCGCGTGCTGCCGACCAGCGTCATGACATCGCCGACATAGATCCGTGTGTCCGCGCTCAAGGGAACCTCGCGGCCCATGCGGGTGAGGGCGCGTAGAAAGACGCCCCGGGCGTCGGTGCCGACACGCGTTGCGATCTCCTGGATCGAGCGGCCGTGGAGATGGCGATTGTCCACGAGCACCTCCAGCACGTTGCCCGGGACGGCCTTCAAGATTTCGTCGGCGTCGATCTCGGTGCCGATGATCGGCTTGGCGGCGACGATGACCGCAGTGCGGCCGGCGATGACGATGTCGTCGCCGGCCTCGAGCTCGGTCTCCAAATGTGGCTCGATGTCCGAGCCTTGGCGGACGATGCGCTCGACCACCGTGCGGCTTCCGATTTCCTCCTCGATCGACTTGACCGTGCGCCCGGCGCCCGCGGTCACGCGATAGGCGCGGGCCTGGAACTTGCGATACGAGAGGTTTTCGGTTTTGGGCGGTTCGCCGCCGGCAAGCTCCGCCTCGAGCTTCTTTGCCTCGGCCTTCAGGTCGATCCGCATCAATTTCGGCGCGACGAAGGGGACGAACAGCAGCGTCAGGATATAGCCGAGCACATAGGTCACGGCGTAGCCCGCCGCGATGTTCGCCTCCTGCTGGCTCAGCACATCCTTGGACAGGCCGAGCTGGGCCAGTGCGCCCGAGGCGGTGCCGATGACCGACGATTGCGTCAAGGCTCCGGCCGCAATCCCCGAAGCGGTGCCGGGATCGAGCCGGAAGCCGTGGGCAAACAACAGGACGACGACCAGACCGGTGCCGCCCAGCACCAGCGCCATGGCGACCTGCGCGAGCGTGCGGACGCTCAAGGAGGCGAAGAACTCGGGCCCGGACCGGTAGCCGATCGTGAACACGAACAGGCTGAACAGGATCACGCGGAGCAGCGGCGGAAACGCAAAACTGCCGAGCTGTCCGAGCAGCACGGAAACGATCAGGATGCAGGCCGTGGTCCCGACGGCGAAGCCGCGGATCCGGACTCGGCCCAGGATCGTGCCGATGGCGACGGCCAGCAGCAGAAAGATTTCGGGAGCGGTGGAGATGATCCACCTGACGGTATCCATGTCGCATCTCCCCATGCGCTTTGCCGTGATCTCAGTCGGGAAATCGCGGGCATTGCTTGATCCAGATCAAGCCCTGCGAGCGGCAAGGCCCCGCCTATCGGACGATGCGGAATTCGCGACAGTCGGCATCGTCAACATGAGCGCTCTCGACCTCGCAGCCGGCGCGATCCGCCGCGACGAAACGGTGGAGATCGTTCTGCTGCTCGCGTTCGCGGGCGGCTATATCGACGCCTATACCTGGATCATCCACGGCGTGATGGCGAATGCCCAGACGGCCAACCTGATCTTCCTCTGGGTTTATGCGACGGCCGGCGACTGGACGAAGGCGCTTCACTTCGTGCCGCCGCTTCTCGCCTTTGCGGCCGGTATCGTGATTGCCGCATGGCTGCGCCGCGTAGCGGGCGGGCGGGCCAGCGCAATCAGCACCCTGCTCGAGATATTGCTGCTGATCGCGATCAGCATCCTGCACAACAGGCTGCCGGATCTGGCTGGAACGCTCGGCATCTCGTTCGTCGCCGCGATGCAGACCGCGATCTTCACCAGGGTCGAAGGCGTCGTTTGCAGCACGGTGATGGTCACGGGCAACATGCGCCAGGCGATCGAGACGGTCTTCGAGGCCGCCGCCGGAGGCGCGCCGCTCGGCACGCTGCGCCGCTCGGGCATCTTCTTCGCCTTGTGTGCGGTGTTCGGCTTGGGCGCCGCGGTGGGCGCCTTCGCCACCAAGGCTATTCCGGACCTCGCGCTCGGCATTCCCGTGGTCGCGCTGTTGGTCGTCTTGCTGCGCTGCGAAGCCTCGCATCAGAGGGCCGTCCAATGAGCGCGCCGTCCGAACCTGGATGGATACGGTTGTTCCCGCCGGCCGGCTGGCTTGGCGCCTACCGGCGAGAGTGGTTTTCCTCCGACGCCGTCGCCGGCGTCACGCTGGCTGCTTACGCCATCCCGGTTTCGCTCGCCTATGCCGCGCTGGCCGGCCTGCCGCCTCAGATCGGCGTTTACGGCTATATGCTCGGCGGCATCGGCTATGCGTTGCTCGGCTCGTCCCGGCAGCTTGCGATCGGGCCGACCTCGGCGATCTCCCTGATGATCGCGGGCACCGTCGGCGCGCTGGCCGGAGGCGATGCGATCCGCTATGCGCAGATCGCAAGCCTTGCGGCCTTTGCAGTGGCGGTGCTGTGCTTCATCGCGTGGTTGTTCAAGCTGAGCGTGCTGGTCCGCCTCGTCAGCGACAGCATCCTGGTCGGCTTCAAGGCCGGCGCCGGGCTCACCATCATCATGAGCCAGCTGCCGAGCCTGCTCGGCGTTGCCGGCGGCGGCCACAATTTCTTCGACCGCGCCATCAAGCTCGCCGGCCAGCTCGGAGCCGTCAACCTGCTCGTGCTCGCCGTCGGCGCGGTCGCGCTGCTGCTCCTCCTGTTCGGCGAACGGCTGCTGCCGGGCAAACCGGTCGGCATCACCATCGTCGCGCTCGCGATCGGGACGGCGACGCTGCTCGGCCTGCCGGCGTACGGCGTGCCCGTCACCGGGAAGATACCGGAAGGTCTGCCGGCCCTCGGCATTCCGACGATCGGCCTGCTGGACTTCGACGACCTCTTCCCGCTCGCCGCAGGGTGTATCCTGCTGGCCTATATCGAGGGCGTTTCGGCCGCCCGCAGCTTCGCCGCCAAGCACGGCTATCCCCTCGATGTCCGGCAGGAGTTCCTGGGGCTGGGGGCAGCGAACCTCGTCGTTGCCTTCGGCCATGGCTATCCGGTTGCCGGCGGGCTGTCGCAATCGGCCGTCAATGACAGCGCCGGCGCACGGACGCCGCTCGCTTTGGTGATCTGCTCGGTGACGCTCGGGCTGTGCCTTCTGTTCTTCACGGGACTCTTGACCAACCTGCCCAAGGCCGTGCTTGCAGCCATCGTCTTTGCCGCCGTCTACAAGCTCGTCGACGTCCGCGCGCTGGTGCGGATGTGGCAGGTCAGCCGGATCGATTTCTACGCCGCAACGATTGCGCTGGTCTCCGTGCTATTGCTCGGAATCCTGCAAGGCGTGCTGCTGGCGTCGATCGCTTCGATCTTTTTGCTGCTGGCCCGGGCCTCGCGGCCAAACGTCGCGTTCCTCGGCCGCTTGCCCGGCAGCGGCCGTTATTCGGACAGTTCAAGGCACGCAGACGTCGAGCCGCTGATCGGCGTCATCGCGTTCCGGCCCGAAGCCTCGCTGCTCTACATCAACGCCGAGACGATCCTCGATACCGTCCTGATCGCGCTTCGGCGCGCGCCCGGGATCCGGCTGGTGGTCTGCGACCTCTCGGCTTCGCCCTATATCGATCTCGCCGGCGCGGGCATGCTGCACGACCTCTACGACGAGCTCGCCGCGCGAAAGGTCATTTTCTCCATCGTCGGCGCACACGCGCAGCTCCGCGACCTCTTGCGGGCGGAAGGGCTGGCGGAGAGGACGGATAGCAGCCAGTGGCTG